>CAYWNQ010000027.1:0-15618 GCA_964459695.1 uncultured Halobacteriales archaeon
CACGGGTGGGACTGAAAGGGGCCGCCCGCGTCGCGGCGCAGCCGCGACGGAACGCAGAGGTCGGGCCTGCGGCCCGACCTCACGCTCGACCCCGTGAAGCGACGCAAGCACCGCAGGGAGCGGAGCGACCGAGGAGCGCAGCGAGCTGCAACGGGTCGAGCGGGCGGGGGCTTTCTGGCGGTATCCTAGGGTCAAGCACGAGTGGCGGTCGGCGGGGCGGCTGCGGTGGGAGAGCGGGCGGGGGCTTTCCAGGCGGTGGCGGCAGTCCAGCACGAGGATGCTGTCCGGGCGGGTTCGAGGGGACGATCCTGAACTGAACAGTCCCGCGGGAATTCGGGAAAACACTTTTGATTAAATGACCGGATATGTACCCATCGCGCCATGGCAACAATTGCCGTGGGTGATGAGACCAGATGGAATTCAACGGCACCTTCGAACTGGAGGACGCGACGACCGAGGACGTCTGGCTCGCCCTCTCGGACCCGGTCCTGATCGCCGACGCCCTCCCCGGCTGTGAGTTCCTGCTCCACGTCCCGGACGGCGACGCCGACTTCGACGAACTCGCCGAGCGCGCGGCGGCCAGCGACGCGGAGCCGACCGGTGATCCGGCGGTGATCGAGGAGCGGGCACTGGTCGAGGGCGAGCGCTACGCGGCGCTGATGCAAGTCAGCGTCGGGCCCGTGAACCCGACCTTCGAGACGGTCGTCACCGTCGACGAGCGCGAGCGCCCGCGCATGCGGGCCAGCGGCGAGGGGCGGTCCGGCGACAGCTCCTTCGAGATGTCGTCGTGGATGGAGCTCTCCGAGACCGGGGACGGCGTCGAGGTGGAGTGGGGCTCGGAGGCCGACGTGTTCGGCAAGGTCGCGGGCATGGGCCAGCGCGTCGTCGACCCGGTGGCCAACCGGCTGGTCAAGCAGTTCTTCTCCAGCATCCAGACGCGGCTCCGCGACCTCCAGCTCGCCGAGGCCGAGGGCGCGACGGGCGGGACGGACCCGGCCGGGGACCAGGCCGCGGGCGCAGGTGGAGACGCCGGGCTGCTGGCCCGGCTGCGACGCCGGCTGAAGGCACTCCTGGACCGACTGCTCGGTCGGTCGAAATCGACTGATTCGCCATGACCACACACGACATCACGCTGACGGTCGACGGGACGGAGCACGACCTCACGGTGGAGGCGCGGACCCTGCTGGTCCACGCCCTCCGTGACGAACTGGGCTACACGGGGACGAACGTGGGCTGCGAGAGCAGCCTCTGTGGGGCCTGTACCGTCCACCTCGACGGTGACGCGGTGAAGTCCTGCACTGCGTTCGCCGTCCAGGCCGACGGGGCGGAGATCGAGACCGTCGAGGGACTCGACGAGGCCGGCGACCTCCACCCCATCCAGGCGGCGTTCCAGGCCGAACACGGCCTCCAGTGTGGCTACTGCACGCCCGGGATGATCATGGCCGCCGCGGACCTGCTCGCGGAGAACCCCGACCCCTCGCGCGAGGAGATCCGGGAGGGCCTGGAGGGGAACCTCTGTCGGTGTACCGGCTACCAGAACATCGTGAACGCCGTCGAGACCGCGGCGGAGACGATGCGGACCGGGGGCCAGGGCGTCGAGGTGACCGCGGACGGCGGCGAGCCACGGACCGACGGCGGCGAGCCGGTCGACGGTGACGCGACCGGCGGGTGTGGCTGTGGCCCGGCGGGCTGTGGGGGGCCCGACGGAGGTGAGGTCGAATGAGCATCGACTCGGTGGACCCCGACGAGGTGAGCGCGGCAGACATCCTGGGCTCGGCCATCGAGCGCCGGGAGGACCCCGCACTCGTCACCGGCGACGCCGAGTACACGGACGACATCCAGCTCCGGGACACGGCCCACCTGGCGGTCGTCAGGAGCCGGTACGGCAACGCCCGCGTCGAGGCCGTCGACACGAGCGAGGCCGAGACGATGGACGGCGTCATCGGCGTCTACACCCACGACGACCTCCACAGCGAGGACACGCCCGGCGGCGGCTCGTTCGAGCTCCCGGTCGGCTGGCTGCTCCCCAGCCTCAACAACGTCTCCCACCCCGTCCTCGCCGACGACCACGCCCGGTACCAGGGCGACGGCATCGCCGTGGTCGTCGCGGAGGAGCGCTACCAGGCCCACGACGCCGTCGACGCGGTCGAGGTGGACTACGACCGGCTCGACGCCGTGACGAACCCGGACGAGGCGCTCGCCGACGACGCCCCGCAGCTCCACGAGGACGCCCCCGGCAACGTGGCGCTGGACTGGGAGATCGGCGACGAGGAGGCGACCGCCGACGCGTTCGACGGGGCCGACCGCGTCGCCAGCATCGAGCTCTCGAACCAGCTCCTCATCCCCAACGCCATGGAGCCCCGGGCCGCGGTGGCCACCTACAGCCCCGGCACCGACGAGCTGGACCTGTTCATGACCAGCCAGAACCCCCACCTCCACCGCCTGCTGATGTCGGGGGTCATCGGCCACCCCGAGCACAAGCTCCGGGTGAAGGCGCCGGAGGTGGGCGGCGGGTTCGGCTCGAAGATCCACCACTACGCCGACGAGGCGCTGGTCGCGTGGACGGCCAAGCACCTCGAGCGGCCCGTCAAGTGGGTCGCCACGCGGTCGGAGACCTACCTCACCGACGCCCCCGGCCGGGGCCACGAGACCGAGGCCGAGATGGCACTGAGCGACGACGGCGACATCCTCGGCCTCCGCGTCGACACCCGCGCCAGCCTGGGGGCCTACCTCTCGACGTTCGCGCCCGCCATCCCCACGTACCTGTACGGGACGCTCCTCTCGGGCCAGTACGACATCCCGGCCATCCACGCCGAGGTGACCGGCGCGTACACGAACGTCCCGCCGGTCGACGCCTACCGCGGGGCGGGTCGTCCGGAGGCGTCGTTCGTGGTCGAGCGGCTGGTCCACCGGGCGGCGAGGGAGCTCGACATGGACCCCGTGGCGTTCCGCCAGCGGAACTTCGTCCCCGACGACGCGTTCCCCTACGAGACCCAGGTCGCGGTCGTCTACGACAGCGGCGAGTACGGCAAGCCGATGGCGGAGGCGCTGGACCTGCTGGACTACGACTCGTTCCGGGAGCGCCAGCAGCAGGCCCGCGAGGAGGGCCGCTACCTCGGCATCGGCTTCTCCTGCTACATCGAGGCCTGCGGGCTGGCACCCTCCGAACTCGCCGGACAGCTCGGCGCACAGGCCGGGCTCTGGGAGTCCAGCCTCGTGCGCGTCCACCCCTCCGGCACCGTCACGGCGTACTGTGGCACCTCCGGCCACGGGCAGGGCCACGCCACGACGTACGCCCAGATCGTCGCCAACGAGCTCGGCGTGCCCTACGACGACGTGGAGGTCGTCGAGGGCGACACCGACGAGATCCCCCAGGGGATGGGCACGTACGGCTCCCGCTCGGCCGCCGTCGGCGGGAGTTCGCTGGTCAAGAGCGCCGAGAAGGTCCGGGACAAGGCCCGGGACATCGCGGCCCACCAGCTCGAGGCCGACCCCGACGACCTCGAGTTCGCCGAGGGCGAGTTCCGGGTCGCCGGCGCGCCCGAGCGCTCGGTCGCCATCCAGGACGTGGCCCAGCAGTCCTACCTCGCCCACGACATCCCCGACGAGATGGAGCCCGGCCTGGAGGCGACCTCGTTCTACGACCCGGACAACTTCGTCTTCCCGTTCGGCACGCACGCCGCGGTCGTGGAGGTGGACCCGGACTCGGGGGAGATCGAGTTCGAGCAGTACGTCGCGGTCGACGACGTCGGCAACCAGATCAACCCGAAGATCGTCGAGGGACAGATCCACGGCGGCGTGGCCCAGGGCATCGGCCAGGCGCTCTACGAGGGCGCCGAGTACGACGACAACGGGACCCTCCTCACCGGCTCGATGCAGGACTACACCGTCCCGAAGGCCGAGCACGTCCCGGAGATGGAGACCGACTCGACGGTGACGCCGAGCCCGCACAACCCGCTCGGGGTGAAGGGCGTCGGCGAGGCCGGCACGATCGCCGCGCCGCAGGCGGTGGTCAACGCCGTGGTGGACGCGCTCGAGCCGTTCGGGGTCGACGGCGTCGACATGCCGATGACCGAGGAGCGTGTCTGGCGGGCCGTCCAGGACAGCGCCGCCGCCGACGGTGGGGGTGACGCCTGATGTACCCCGACGAGTTCGACTACCACGAGGCGACCAGCGTCGGGGAGGCGCTGGACCTCCTGGCCGACAACGCCGGTGCGGAGGTCGAGCTGCTGGCCGGCGGCCACAGCCTCATCCCGGCGATGAAGTCCGGGCTGTCCAGTCCCGACGTGCTCGTCGACGTCGGCGACATCGAGGAGCTCCACGGCGCCACCGTCGAGGGCGACCGGCTCGTGGTCGGCGCGATGACGACCTACGCCGACCTGCTCGACGTCGACGCCGCCCGCGAGCACGCACCCGCCCTCACCGCCGCGGCCCGACAGGTCGGCGACGAGCAGGTCCGCAACCGGGGCACCGTCGGCGGCAACCTCGCCCACGCCGACCCGGCTTCGGACCTGCCGGGGGCGGCGCTGGCCTCCGACGCGACCCTGGTCGCCGAGGGCCCCGACGGCGAGCGCGAGATCCCCGTCGACGACTACTTCCTGGGGATGTACGCCACCGCGCTGGGACCGAACGAGCTCCTCACGCGCGTGGAGATCCCCGCCGCCGACGGCGCGGCGGGCGCGTACGCCAAGAAGCCCTCGCCGTCGTCGGGCTACGCCATGGTCGGCGTCGCCGCCCTGGTCGAGACCGACGACGACGGCGTCGTCCGGTCGGCACGGCTCGGCGCCAACGGCGCCATGGACCACGGGGTCCGGCTGGGCCCCACGGAGGACGCGCTGACCGGCGAGCGCCTCGACGCCGGGACCATCGAGCGGGCCGCCGCCGTCGCCCCCGACGACCTCGACACGGACCTGATGATGTCGGACCTCCAGGCCTCCGGCGAGTTCCGCGAGCACCTCCTGACGGTCTACACCGAGCGCGCGCTCGGCGAGGTCGCCGAGCGGGTCGGCGCCGCGGCCCCGGCCGCGGACTGACCGCCCTCCACCCACCACCCACACGATGCACACGACACCGACCCACGACGCGGCATGACCGGACGCGAGTCGACCCCGTTCGCCGAGGTCTCGGAGGAACGGCTCCGTACAGCGTTCGACGAGCAGGCCTACGTGGCCGACGACGACATCGTGACGACGGTCCTGCTGGCGCTCCGGCTGGGCAAGCCCCTCCTCGTGGAGGGCGAACCGGGCGCCGGGAAGACCGAACTGGCGAAGGTGCTCGCCGACGGGTTCGACACGGAGCTGGTCCGGCTGCAGTGCTACGAGGGGCTGACCGCCGCGAACGCGCTGTACGAGTGGAACTACACCAAGCAGCTGCTGGCGGTCCAGTCGGGCGACGACGACGGCTCCGTGTTCGACGACGAGTACCTGCTGGAGCGGCCGCTGCTGCGGGCCCTCCGCCACGAGGGCGACCGGCCGCCGGTGCTGCTCATCGACGAGGTCGACCGCGCCGACGAGGAGTTCGAGGCGCTGCTGCTGGAGACGCTCAGCGACTTCCAGGTCTCGGTCCCGGAGCTGGGGACCATCGCCGCCGACCGGCCGCCGGTGGTCGTCATCACGTCGAACCGGACGCGGGCGCTGAGCGACGCGCTGACGCGGCGCTGCCTCTACCTCCACCTCTCGCCGCCCTCCCCCGAGAAGGAGCGGGCCATCCTGGCGCGGAAGGTGCCAGAGCTGGACGCGGCGGTGGCCACCGAGCTCTGTGCGATGACCGACCGGCTGCGCGAGGAACCGCTGCGCAAGCCCCCGGGTGCCGCCGAGACCATCGACTGGGCCCGCGCCGTGGCCGCGCTCCGGGCCGACGGCGACGCCGACGCGCTCTCGACGGCGGAGGTCCACGACACGCTGGGCTGCCTGCTCAAGGAGGCCGAGGACGTCGAGCGGGTCGACGAGGAGCTGCTGGAGACGCTGGTCGAGGCGGCCGCGGCCGCCCGCGAGGAGGTGACGACGTGACCGACCGCCGGGAGGTCGACGGTGAGGACGCCGACGGAGCGGGCGCCGGGTCGCCCGACGCCGGGGCACCGGCGGTCGTCGACGCCCGGGATCACGTCCGGGAGTCGCTGGTCGGGTTCTGCCGGTCGCTCCGGCGGGCCGGCGTCGCGGTCCCGGCCAACGCCGCGACGACCGCGGCGAGGGCGCTGGTCGCGGTCGGCTTCGACGACGAGGCCCGGGCCCGCGCCGCGCTCCGGGCCTGCCTCGTGACCGACCCCGACGAGATACCGACGTTCGACCGGCAGTTCCCGGAGTTCTGGCGCCGGCTCACAGCCGGGCTCGACCCCGAGGGGCCGGCGCCGCGGACCGACGACCCGGAGGGCGGCATGGCACCCCTCGGCGGCGAGGCGGCGCCCGGCGACCCGGCTGGCGACGCGCCGGCCGACGCCTCGGCGTCCCGGGACGACGCGGTCGGGGACGACGACCCGGTCGCCCTCGAGGCGCTCGGCGGAGTCGTCTCGAGGGGGGAGGCCGACGGCGACGGGGTGTCGGTGGCCTGGTACAGCCCGACCGGCAGCCCGTCGGTCGTGTCCGGCGCGGCGGGCAACACCGGAGAGGACCTCGAGGATCGGCTGGCGGCGGCGTTCGAGGAACTCACGCCGGCGCTGGCCGGCCTCCGGGGCCGGCGCTGGGGCCCCCGCGGCGCCGAGCGGCCGGACGTGCGCCGCGCGCTCCGGGCCAGCGTCGGCACCGGCGGGACCGTCGTCTCGGTGCCGCGGCGGTCCCGCGAGCCGGACGGCGTCCGGGCGCTGTGGCTGGTTGACGTGAGCCGGTCGGTGCTGGACACCGTCGACCGGGCGTTCCTGCTGGCGACGCTCCGGCGGGCCCGCGTCGAGTGGCGCGACAGCCGGGTCGTGCTCTTCGACGAGGACGCCCGCGAGACGTCGGGGGCGTTCGACGAACCGACGCCGGCCGCCGCCCAGGACGCCCTCGAACGCGCCGGGACGGAGTGGGGCGGCGGCACCCGCATCGGCGCCTCGCTGGCGACCGTCCGCGAGCGACTGCCCGACGCCGTCGACGGCCGGACGGTCGTCCTGGTCGTCAGCGACGGGCTGGAGACGGGCGACACGAGCGCGCTGGAGCGGGAGCTGGCCTGGCTGGCCCGGCGGGCCCGCGCGGTGTGCTGGTGCAACCCGCTGGCCGCGTCGCCCGACTACGAGCCGACCGCGCGGGGGATGGCCGCCGCGCTGCCGTTCGTCGACGGCCTGTTCGCCTTCGCGGCGCCGGCGGACCTCGCGGAGATGGGGCGCCAGCTCCGCCGGCACGGCACCGGCGGTCGCATCGGCTACGAGTACGACCCGCGGCGAGGGGGGCCCGGGCCCCGCCACCACGGTGACGACGCGATGACCACCCCCGACCACCCATGACCACGAGCGACTGGAGCGTGCCGGAGACGGACGTGTTCGAACGCATCCGCGCCGCACTCGACGCCGACACCGACGCCGTCCTGGCGACGGTCGTCGCCGTCGACGGGAGCGCCTACCGCCGGCCGGGGGCGAAGATGCTCATCGATCCCTCGGGCGGCGGTGCCGGGAGCATCACCGCCGGCTGCCTGGAGGACGAGGTCCGCGCGCTCGCGGCGGACGTGCTCGAGGCCGGCTCGCCCCGCGTCGAAACCTGGGACCTCACCGGCGAGGACGACGTCTGGGGGATGGGCGTCGGCTGCAACGGAGTCGTCACGGTCCTGCTGGAGCCGCTCGGCGACTCCTACCGGCCCGTGGCCACCGCCCGTGCGGCGGGCGAGCACGTCGCCGTCGCCACCGTCGTCGACGGCGACCTCCCCGTCGGCAGCCGGAGCGTCTACCGGCCCGGCGACGGCGGGGCCGCCGACGGCGCCTTCGAGGGGTCGCTCCCGGGCTGGGTCACCGACGACCTCGGCGCCGCGGCCGAGCGGCTGCTGGCGGCCGGCAAGGGCGACACCGTGGCCGTCGAGACCGACGCCGGCGCGGTCGAGGTGTTCGTCGAGGGCGTCCGCGCGCCGCCCGAGCTCGTCGTGTTCGGGTCCGGCCACGACGTGGCGCCGGTGGTCGAACTTGCGAAGCTCGTCGACTTCCGGGTCACCGTGGTCACCTTCCGCGGCGGCCACGCCGACGACGGGCGGTTCGACCGTGCCGACGGCGTCCGGTCGGCGAGTCCCCGGGACGTCCCCGACCTGCACGCCTGGGACGAGGACACCTACGCGGTCGTGATGACCCACAACTTCGTCGACGACCGGCTGACGCTGGACGCACTGCTGGAGACGCCGGTCCCCTACGTCGGGCTGATGGGACCCGCCGAGCGGTTCGCCGAGATGCGCGAGGCGCTGGCCGAGGAGGGGCGGCGACTCTCGGCGTCGGAGCTGGAGCGCGTCTACACGCCCATCGGGCTCGACCTCGGGAGCGGCACCCCCTACGGCATCGCCTACAGCATCGTCGCGGAACTGCTCGCGGTCGCCAACGACCGGACGCCGGCCCACCTCAGCCGGCGCGACGGGCCGATCCACGAACGCGTCGACCTGCCCTCCGGCGACTGAGGGGTCTGCGCCCCGGTCGCCGGCGTGTGCGGGGCCGCCGGAGCTCCACGAGTCCACACGGGAGTACCACCCGCGCCCCGCCGACGGACGGATTTACCAACATTCTAATACCGAACGCGGTCTCGGTTAATACATGACGGTCGTCAGCGTCTCGATGCCCGAGTCCCTCGTCGAGCGCCTGGACGAGTTCGCGAGCGAGCACGGCTACACCGGCCGCAGCGAGGTCGTCAGGGAGTCCGCCCGCAACCTGCTGGGGGAGTTCGAGGACCGGAAGCTCGAGGGCCGGGAGCTCATCGGCGTCGTCACGGTGCTGTTCAACTACGAGACCTCCGCCGCCGAGGAGCGCATGATGCAGCTCCGCCACGACCACGACGACATCGTCTCCTCGAACGTCCACAACCACGTCGGCGACCACTACTGCATGGAGCTGTTCGTCGTGGAGGGCCGACTCGAGGACATCTCGACGTTCGTGGGCAAGATCCGGGCGACCGAGGACACGCTGAGCGTCGACTACTCGGTCATCCCCGTCGACGAGTTCGGCGCCGACGTGGCCGACGCGTAGCGTGTGAGGGACCCGCAAACCGACGGACGCGAGTCAGACGTGCGGGTGACGACGACACAAGACTTACGGCGGAGTGGGTTGCCGGCTCGCCCGGAGGATGGAGTCACACGCTCCCCCTCTGGCAGGGCTCCCGCGGAACACACCCGGAGCCGCCTTCTGGACGGGTGAGTCAGTCCCGGACCGTCCGTGACGCGACGGAGCCACCCGCTCGCTTGCAGGGGCAGCGTTTCGCCGCCACCGGCTGGAATGTCTCGAGGCGCGGGACTCGGGCGGCGCTCGCGGGTCGCTTCGCTATACGCTCGCACGTGCCGACCGGAGCACACACCGACTCCGAAGGTTTAAATCAATATCCGAAGAACCCGAAACCAACGACCGATGGTCGAGGCGTTCGCCGTCGCCTCCGGGAAGGGCGGCACGGGCAAGACGACGAGCACACTCGCGCTCGGGATGGCGCTGTCGGGCGACCACGACGTCACCGTGGTCGACGCCGACACGGGGATGGCGAACCTGCTGTTCCACGCCGGCCTCGCCGACGCCGACCCGACGCTGCACGACGTGCTCCTGGAGGGCGAGCCGGTCGAGTCGGCCACCTACGAGCGGTTCGGCCTGCGGGTGGTCCCCTGTGGCACGTCGCTGGCCGCCTTCGAGGCCGCCGACCCGGAGCGCCTCCGGGACGTCGTCGTCGAACTGGCGGGCGACACCGACGTCCTGCTGCTGGACTCGCCGGCGACGCTGGGCTCGAAGTCGGCCGTCCTGCCCGTCGTCCTGGCCGACCGAGTGGTCGTGGTGCTCCAGCCGACCATCCCGGCGCTGTCGGACGGCCTGAAGGTCCAGGAGTACGCGCTGTCCTACGGAACGGGCGTGGCTGGCGTGCTGTTCAACAAGGTGACCGACCAGGACGCCGTCGACCGGGTCGCCGACCAGGCCAGCCGGTACTTCGAGGGGCCGACCCTCGCGACGGTCCCCGACAGCGACGCCGCACGGCGCGCCCGGCAGGCCGGCGAGCCGCTGCTGGCCCACGCCCCGGAGGCCGCGGCGAGCGCCGCCTACCGGGAGGCCGCCGGCGCGCTCGACCCGCGGGCGGCGGAGGCCGACGACGTGGCCCGCCGGTTCCGGCGGGCCGTGATCCCTGACGCCCCCTGACGATGGCGGCGCCACTCGGTCTCGGGGATGGCGAACTCCTCCACTCGCGGGTCGTCACCTCGCCGGCGGAGCCGCTGGAGGAGGCGCTCGACCGCCGGCTCTCGGGGTACCTCGTGCTCGAACCCCGGGAGGCGGTGCTGCTGGACGGCGACGCGCGGGCGGTGCTCACGCTGGACGACGGCGCGCCGGTGCTGGCCTACCACGCCGAGGCCGACCGCGGCGGCCCCGCCGCGCTGGCGGCGCTTGCGAGCCCCGGCCCCTACCTCGCGGAGCTGTACGACCTCCCCGACGGCGCCCTCGAGTCGGCCCACGAGCGGGCCGGCGACGGCCTGCGGGTGCCGCCGGGCATGGCCGCCGAGCGGCTGGCCGCGGCCGCCGACCTCGCCGACCGCACCCGGCGGGTCGCCCCGGAGCGCGCCGACGAGACGGCCAGCCCGGTCGAGGCGTTCCTCGCCGACGAGGAACGGGTGGCGGCCATCCGGGAGCAGGCCCGCGCGGAGGCCGAGCGCCGGGCCGAGGAGTGGGGATTCGCCGGAGCGCTCGACCGGTAGCCTCAGTCGGCGCCACCCGCCGAGACCGACCCCGCGGCGGCCTCGACCTCGCCCGCGCCGGACCCCATGGCGGCCCTGGCCTCGGGCGAGAGCCGGGTCACGACCGCACGGCCGTCGCGCTCGCGGACGACGACGCCGTCGCCCTCCAGCCGCTGGAGGTGGTGGCTGACCGTCGACGGGTCCCGGCCGACCTCGGCGGCGAGGTCGCTGACCGACGCGGCCCCGAGCCGGGCGAGGGCCTCGAGCACCGCCGCCGTGGCGTCGTCGTTCATGGCCGCCGTCACCTCGACGTCTTCGGTGTAGGCGGGGTACAAGCGGCGCTTGCCCCGTACCTTGACCGCGGTGACGAGGTCCTCGGCCTCGAGTATCCGGGCGTGGTGGCGGACGGTCGACAGTGGCAGGTCGGCGGTCTCGCTGACCTCCGAGAGGTAGGTCCCCGGCGACTGCTGGACGAGGTCGAAGACGGCCCCGCGGGCCTCGTGGTCGAGCGGGTCCGAGTCGTCGTACCGGCTGTACCGGAAGGGCGCGACGGCCCGGAGGAGCCGGTCGAGCGGCCCCCATCGGGACGCCGTCGGCGCCACCGACGCCAGAGTCGTCCCGAGCCCGACCATCGCGGTGGGCGTCGACGTCAGCTGGCGCGAGGCGGCGGCTGCCGTGACGGCGCCGACGCCGAGTGCCAGACCGCCATCGGGGCCGGGTCCGGGAGCCTCCCCGCCGGCGTCCGCACCGTCGAGCGGCATGCCGGTGACCGCGCCGGGCTCGCGACCGGTCACGGGGGGCCCCGGAATCGGGCGGACTCGCGGTGATCCACGGGACCGGTCCAGGTCCACCTCCCCGAGGCGCGTCGCGAGCGCGTCGAGAGCCACCAGCTCCCGGGCCGAGGTCCGGACGGCCGGGGGCTCCAGCCCGGTCGCCGCGGTCGGCGGGGTAACGTCCGCCGTCGGTCCGGTCGCGTCGTCGACGCTGTCCTCCAGGTCCAGGGTGAGGGGAATCGTGGCGAGAGCCGTCGCGTCGTCGGCGGTCCCGTCGGTGCCGGCCGGCAACGGCCCGACCCGTGGCGCCCCGGTCTCCGCGCCGGCCCCGGAGTCCGAGGGGGGCGCCGACCCGGATCCCGACAGCGAGCCGTTTGACGTGCCCGAGGTGGAGCCGCTCGCGGTGCCCGTCCAGGTCGAGTCCGAGGAGGTGTCCGAACCCAGCCCGCCCCCGAGCGGATCGTCACCGGGCGTCGACGCGGCGGCGGGCGCCACGACCGTCGCCAGCGCGACCAGGAGGACCGTGACGGTCACGACCGTCCTCGGTCGCGGCCGACCCATCCGGTTCCCGAGCATCCGCAGGTCGGTCCATGGATGCCGTCGGACGGCCAAAGGCGTTCGGGTGGGCATGGGCGGTCACTTATGCCGAATGCCCGGCCAGCGCAGCCGGGCGCCACGGGCCTCAGAGCGGTGCGTCGTTCTGGTCGACGCCGACGACCCGGTTCGTCTCCGTGCCCGTGAACCGCTGGAACGCGGCGGTCGCGCCGGATTCGCGGGCCTCGGCGGGACCGAAACCGTACGAGCCGGTCGAGTCGGGCGCCTCGAGGAAGTACTGGACGGTCGCCGACTCCCCGTCGCCGGACGGCGTCACGACCTCGTCGAACTCGACGTAGCGCTCGCCGTCCCGGGCGTACACCTCGACGCGGTCGTGGTCGTCCGGGTCGGGGGCCTCGACCGTCCAGTCGAAGGGGATGCGGTCCCGGACGGTCGCGGTCGCGTTGGCGTCCACCGTCAGTTCGACACCGACGGTCTGACCGGCAGTGTACACGGCGCCGCCGTCCTCGCGGCTACCGTCGACCTGGAACACGAAGTCCCGGTCGACGTCGTCGGTACCGGCCAGCTCGACGGTCCCGTCGGCGTAGTCCTCGAGGCCGAACAGGTCGCCGGCCTCGGCGCGAGCCACCGCCGCAGCGGCGTCGGCGAAGCCCGCCCCGACCGTGTAGGTCCGGTGGGGCCACCGCGCGTCGTCGGTGTCGCTCGGCCGGGTGACCTTCGCTGTCGCCTCGACGGTCGCGATGACGTCCATCGGGTCGGGGAACTCGCCGTGGTTCTGGCGGTAGGCGTCCTGTACCAGCGCCACCAGGCCGGTCAGCACCGGGCCGGACATGGACGTGCCCGATAGCTGCCCGTAGTAGGGCCGGGCGATCTGCTCGCCCTGCTCGCGCCGCAACTCGGCCAGCGACGGCGGCGGCACCTCGCGGTCCGCGAGCTCGGTCACCACGCCCTGACCGTGCCAGATGGTCGGGTAGGCCTGGTTGTAGTCCTCGGGCGCCATGGTGCTCATCACGAACTCGCCGGGCGTGCCCACGCTGGGCCGGTGGAGGCCGAACGGCCGGGTCGCCTCGACGGGCGGCGGCGGATAGGCCACCACGTCGACGGTGTAGTTCGCGACGGCGTTGGTGTAGGGGTCGACCTCGAAGTAGTAGGTCTCGCCGGGGTCGATCGACGCCTGGATGGTCTCGGGGTTGGCGCCCACGCTGCCGGTCGATGAGGCGACGAGACGGCCGTCGGTGGCGCCCTCCCGGAGCCGGAAGTCGATGTCCTGGCCCGGGGGCGTCCACGACAGCGAGGCCCGTACGTAGCCCACCTCGTCGGCGGCCGGGGCCTCCACCCCAGCAGGGTCGTCGGGGTCCCACTCGTGGTAGGACCTGTTGGGGGCGTTCGGGCCGCCGAGCGGGGTGTAGGCGGCGGGCCCGGCGGTCCCGGAGTAGCTCGTCTCGTAGATGGGCTCGCCCAGGCCCTGCTCGAGCGCCTCGTAGGCGTCCCGCACGTTCTCGAATGCTTCCTTGCGGTCGTAGTTGACGATCGTCTCGCCGCGGCTGTCGGGCGTGCGACCCTTCGAGGAGAAGCTGGTGACGTACATGTCGTCGTCGGTCGCCGCCGAGCAGAGCACGTGGGGGCCGATGGCGTAGTTGTTGAGCGTGTCGAGGTCGCCGGCGTTGCCGGCGGAGAACACCGGCACCATCCCCAGCTGGAACCCCTCCCAGGTCGCGGTCTGGAGGGCGCCGTAGGGGCTGTAGTTGCTCCCGGTGCCGGCGCCGTAGGAGTTGTTGACGGCCTGGACGTCCAGCTTGCCCTGGCGCTGCCTGTGGACCAGGTCGTCCCACGCGCCGGTGATCTGGAACAGGAAGTAGCCGCCGGTGGTCGAGTAGACCGTCAGGTCGGCGTCGGGCGCCATACCCCGGTACCGGCCGTCGCTGGCCGCGCCCGACCCGGCGATGCTGCCCGAGACGTGGCTCCCGTGGCCGCTTCCCCCGGTGTTGACCGGGCCGACCTCGGTCCACATCGGGTCGCTGCCCTCCAGCGGGTTGACGAACCGGAAGTGGTGCTCGAGGTTGTCGGCGAGGTCGGGGTGGTCGCCGTCGACGCCGGAGTCGATGACGGCGACGTGGGCCGTCTCGCCGGTGTAGAACATGTTCTCCTGGACGAACTTCGCGCCGGTGACCTCCCGGGCGTCCTGGTTGTGGGCGTCCAGCTCCCTGTTGCGCTCGACATTGAGCGTCTCCGGCCACGACGCCACCTGCCGGATCTGGGCGCCCGTCAGCCGGGTGAACCCCATCGGCAGCGCCCTGTACTTGTAGTAGCCGTCCGCCAGGTCGAGCCCGCCGAGCCGGTCGACCGCCGAGCGGTCGCGGAACACCACGACGACCTCCTGGAGCTCGTCGGCCTCGGTGTCGAGTTCGGGGTCGACGTCGGCGGCGCCGAGCACGGGTGCGACCAGCCCCGCCCCCGCCGCGCCCGCACCGGTCAGTAGCGTTCGCCTGTCGAGTTGCATGGCGTATCCGGGCGGTCAGTGTACGCCACAAAGACCGTTCTGACAAAACCGTCCAAACGACGGTCTCGGGGCAGCTATCGACCGTCCGTCCCCTCGGGTGCCTCGCGGCTCACGCGCCGTCGGAGAGGTTCTCGCCCTGGTAGCTCCCGTCGTAGGTGCCGGCGTGGTCGGCCCGGGCGAGCACGAGCTGGGCGACCCGCGCACCGGGTTCGAGCGCGATGGGTCGGTGGACCGCGAGCAGCCCCTCGCCGCGGCCCTCGTAGCCGGCGTCCCAGACGGCGGTGTGGACCATCGCGCCGTTGCGCATCAGCGACGACCGGGGGTAGACGAAGCCGACGTGGTCCTCGGGGATGGCGACGGTCTCGCCGTACCGGGCGACGTACCCGCCGGGCTCCAGGGTGACCAGGCCGTCGGTCCCGGCCTCGAGCCGGCGACGCTCGCCGATGGTCTTGCCCCCGCGCTCGATGCGCCCGGGTTCGGTCTGTTCGAAGACGGCGCCGAGGGTGAGGTCGACGCCGTTGGGCTGGACCTGGTCCTCCCGGAGCGGGGAGACGTGCTGGGCCACGGTGGTCCCGGACTCGAACATGGGGCAGGGGACACACCGGGGGCCGGAAACCGTTCCGGTCGAGCGGACGCGGGCGTGCCGCCGCACACCCCGGACCCCGTCCCCCCCACAACCACCGGTGGCGACAGCCGTCGAGACACCGCCACCATCACCGCCCTTTTTTCGCGCAACACTGGGCAGACACGCCGGATTTATACCCGCCCGAGCCGCATGGACGGCCGTTATGGGACAGACGCTCACCGAGAAGATCCTCGACGACCACCTCGTGGAGGGCGACCTCGAGACCGGCGAGGAGATCGGGATCGAGATCGACCAGGTCCTCACACAGGACACCACGGGGACGTTCGTGTGGCTCCAGTTCGAGGCCCTCGGACTCGACGAGGTCCAGACGGAGATCGCGGCGCAGTACTGCGACCACCAGACCTACCAGT
>CAYWNQ010000028.1:0-15106 GCA_964459695.1 uncultured Halobacteriales archaeon
AGTTGTTGTTGTCGTAGTACCGGACGATGCCGCGGGTCTCGACGGCGTCGTGGACGGCCAGCGGGTGGGCGAGCATGTCGTCCCACCGTAGCTGGCCCTCCACGACGCGGTCCAGCCCGGCCTCGGTCTGGCGGTCGAGCAGCTCCTCGCGGGCCCGGGCGTAGGCGTCGGCGACGGGGCCGGTCTCGTCGCCGTCGATCAGGTCGCCCTTCTGGTGGCCCTTCAGGTCGGCCAACTCGTCTTTCGCCCAGTCGGGGAGCGGGAACAGTCCCGGCGTGGTCGCGATGACCTCGGTCATCGAGGTAGGGTACTGGATGCCGGTTGTTAATATTTGCTATCCACTTGTATGTTTGTGGGTTATCCGAGCGTCAGCCGGAGTACCACGAGCGTCTCGAAGGGGAACGACTCCTCGGCGACCCGCTCGACGGCGAACCCGACCTCGCGCGCCAGGTCGGCCACCTCGTCGACCCCGGCGAGCGAGGAGACCAGCAGGTAGACCGCACCGCCGGGTGCCAGGACGCGGCCGACCGACCGGACGAGCGGCGCGAGGACCGCCCGCCCCGAGGCGCCGCCCGACAGCGCGCGCTCGACCCAGTCGTCCCACGCGGCCTCGGGGTCGGTCGGCAGGTAGGGCGGGTTGCAGACCGCCGCGTCGAACGTCCCGTCGGCGAAGGGTTCCACGAGGTCTCCCCGCACGACGGCGAGGCCGCGCTCCCGGGCCGCCCGGCAGGCGTGGGGGTTCAGGTCGCTGGCGACGACCGCGGCGCCGGTCGCCTCGCGGACGCGGTCGGCGACGTAGCCCGAGCCGGTGCCCACGTCGAGCACCCGCTCGTCGCCGTCGATCCAGGCGACGGCCGCCCGGGCGAGCAGGTCCGAGTCCTCCGCCGGCTGGTAGACCTGCCCGTCGAGGCCGCGCCGCTCGGCCAGGTCGTCGCGACCCACGCTCACCCCTCGCCGTCTGCCGGCGGCTCCGCCCCCTCGCCGGACGCCGGGGGCGTCCGCTCACTCCCTTCGTCGGCGTCGGGGTCTGCCGACTCGGCACCCGACGTCTCCTCGGCGTCGTCGGGCTCCGTCCCGCCCTCGCCGGTGCCGTCCGCCACGTGGTCGCCGTCGGCATCCTCGGCCCCGGCCACCCGGAGCCCGCCGGTCTCCTCGCGGCCGGTGAGCTCGCGCTGGGGGTACGGGATCTTGATGCCGTGCTCGGCGAACGCGCCCTTGACGGCGTCCATCACCTCGTTCTGGGCGCGCCACTTGCGCTGGATGGTGGGCTCGTCGATCCAGAACCGCAGCTCCAGCAGCACGGAGCTGTTGGCGAACCGCTTGGTCACGACGTCGGACTCGCGGTCGTCGCTCAGCACGTCGATGCCCGTCATGGCCTCCTCGGCCACGGTGGCGGCCTCGGCGGGGTCGTCGCCGTAGTCGATGCCCACCTCGGTGCGGATCCGGAGCTGGCCGTTCCGGCTGCGGTTGAGGATGTGCTCGGTGGTGACCTCGTCGTTGGGGATCACCAGCACCTCGTTGTCGAACGTCCGGATGCGGGTGTTGACCACCGAGATGTCGACGATGACGCCCTCGCGGTCGTCGACGACGACCCAGTCCCCGACCTCGAAGGGCCGCGAGAACAGCAGGACGAAGCCGGAGAGCACCGCGCCCAGCGTCTCCCGCGCGGCGAAGCCGAGGACGACCGTCGCCGCGCCGGCGCTCAGGATGAGGTCCTGGGGGTCGGCGCCCGCCAGCGCCAGGATGAACAGCAGCGCCGGTAAGTAGATGAGCAGCTGGACGACGTGGTGGAGCACCTCCTGCTGGTGGCGCGAGATGTGGTTCCGGCCCTCGCTGAGGTGGATCAGCCGCTTGGTGAACCGGGTGGCGGTGTAGGCGATGGCCAGGACCAGCAGCGCGATCATCACCAGGACGCCCGTCCCGGGGTCCAGCACCCTGCTGCTCTGGAGCGCCGTGGCGACCTGGCTGCCGGCGCCGCCGTGGAGGTCGAGCAGGAGCGCCGCCGCGACGATGCCGAGCGACGTCGCCACCGCGGCCTGGACGGCCTCGGCGGCGTCGTCGCTGAGGTACCGGCGGATCAGGCCGCCGGTCTCGTAGATGAGGAACAGCGCGACCAGCAGCGCGGCGACGACGACGGCGGTGGTGGCGTTCTTCGAGAGGACGCGGTGGGCGAACAGCGCCACCAGGCCGGGCTGGCCGGTCATCGGGACCCTTTTTCGTTCGGGCCCTATGTGTGTTCTGGGTCGCCGACGGCGGCGGCCAGGGCCGCGAGTTCGGCGTAGGCGGCCGGGGCCACGTCCTCGGGCCGCCTGTCCAGCAGGTCCTCGTCGGCGGCGGCCACGACGGCGTCGGGGTCGCCCAGGCCCGAGATGTGGGCCGTGTTCCGGACGGCGTTGCGCATCGTCTTCCGGCGCTGGGTGAAGCAGGCCGTCACGAGGTCGAGGAAGAGGTCCTCGTCGGGGACCTCGTAGGCGGGCTCGCGTGGGGTCGCGCTGACGACCGCGGACTCGACCGCCGGCTGGGGGTCGAACGCGGTGGGCGGGACCTGCTCGGCGACCGAGACGTCGGCGTAGTGGCCCGCCGTGACCGACAGCCGGCCGTAGGCCGCCTCGCCCGGTCCGGCGGCCATCCGCTCGGCGAACTCCCGCTGGAACGTCGCCACGAGGGGGCGTCGAGCGGGCAGCAGCCGGAAGGCCAGCTCCGAGGAGGGCCCGTACGGCAGGTTCGAGACGCTGGTGGTGAACGGCGGCAGGGCCACCTCGAGGGCGTCAGCCTGCCGGACGTCCAGCGCGTCGGCGGCGACGGCGTCGGCGAACTCCTCGCGGAGGAACGCCGCGAGGTCGGGGTCGCGCTCGACAGCGACCACGCGGTCGGCCACGGCGAGCAGGCGGTCGGTCAGCGCGCCGGTGCCGGCGCCGATCTCGAGCACCTCCGACGTGTCGGCCTCGTCGGGGAGGTACGTCGGCAGGCGGTCGAGCACCCGGTCGTCGACCAGGAAGTGCTGGTCGCGGTCGGGGTCGCCGCGGACGCCGGCGCGCCGCCGGAGGGCGTCGGGGTCCCGGGCGGTCTGGTCGGTCATCGACCGGAGGGAGGGCACCGGGGGCCGAGAGGCTCACGGGCCACGGTCAGTCCTCGCGCCGCGCGAACACCCGGTACTTCAGGTCCTCCTCCTGGAGCTCCTCCATGATGCGTTCGACCAGCACCTCCCTGGGCCGGTGGAGGCCGGCGACGCGCTCCTCGATGTCGTCGAAGGAGTCGAACGGCTCGCGCTTGCGCTCGTCGAGCAGGTTGTTGCGCAGCTTCTTGCCGATGCCGGGCAGGAGGTTCAGCACGTGGAGCCGCGTGGTGATGGGCTGGGCCTCGTTGTAGAACTCGACGAACCGCTGCTCGTCGGCGTCGATGACGTCCTCGACGGCGTACTCGAGCTCCGTGCTCGCGCCGCCCGAGAGGTCGTCGTAGCCGATGTCGCGGACGGTGAAGTCGTGTTCGCGGTCGTCGGGCGGGTCCAGCAGCAGCCGGTCGCCCATCTTGAGCCGGACCTCGTCCTCGAACGAGAGCTCCAGCAGCCGGAAGTCCGCCTCGCCGAGGGCGTGGGCCACTGCCGACTTCTGGTACTGCGGCCGGTCGTCGTCCGGCCGCCCGCGGGGCAGGTAGTCGAGCACGAGGGCGTAGGTGGGGCCGGCGTCCTCGGCGTCCGTGGACATGGTCGGGGCCTACGTCGAGAGCGTATAAAAAACGTCAGGCGTACTTCGCGACGACGTCGATGATCTCGTCGAGCTCGTCGCCGTCGAGCGTGTAGCGCTCCTTGGCGAACACGGCCCGGAGCTCGTCGCGGTCCCGGGGCAGCAGGTCGGCGATCTTGTAGGCCGTCGCCTCGTCGACCTTGTCGAGGTCCCGGAGCTCGCCCACCAGGTCCCGGGACTCCTCGACGTCGAGCACGGCGAACCGGTTGACGTGCTCGACCGCACGCGCCAGCTCGTAGCGCATCTCGCGCTCCTCCTCGCCCGCACGCTCGGCCTCGAGGTCGGCCAGCAGCTCCTTGGCCTCGGCGGTGGTGAGGTACTCTTCGCTCAACTTGTCCTTGAAGATAGTCATCTCACTGCTCCTGGCGGCGGAGGTGGGCGGGCTTGGCGACGATGGTCTTCTCGGTGGAGCCGTCCACGATGCCGACCTTGTAGGCCGTCCCCTGCTCGCCCTCGACGACGCCGGTCTGGCCGTCGAACCGGGGGTGGTACCGGCCGTCGGGGACCGACGGGTCGATCTTGAGGTGGACGGTCTCGCCGACCTCGTACTCCTCGACCTGCTGCTGGGGCGGGGAGGTGCCGCGCTCGCGCGGGTCGTTCCGGAGCTTGTTCCGGGTGCCCTCCAGTGGTCCGTTCGAATTCGCCATTATCGTGACCGTGGGTTGCCCCCTCGCCGGTAAAAAAGGCTCGTTCCGGCCCCGGACCCGCGAAACGCCTTCCCGTCTGCCGGCCCGTAGCCCGGGCATGGACGACCACATCGAGACCCGCGCCGTCCACGCCGGCCAGGAGCCCGACGACGCCACCGGGGCCCTGATGACGCCGATCTACGCCAACTCGACCTACGCCCAGGACGCCCCGGGCGAGCACCGGGGTTACGAGTACTCCCGGACGGGCAATCCGACGCGGTCGGACTTGGAGGCGAACCTCGCCGCCCTGGAGGGCGGGGCCCACGGCCGGTGTTTCGCCTCCGGGATGGCCGCGGTCAACACGGTGCTGAACCTGCTGGAGGCGGGCGACCACGTGGTCTCCAGCGACGACGTCTACGGCGGGACGCGGCGCATCTTCGACGAGGTGTTCGCCGACTACGACCTCCGGTTCTCCTACGTCGACACCACCGACCCGGCGGCGGTTCGCGAGGCGACGGGCCCCGACACCGAGCTCCTGTGGGTCGAGACGCCGACCAACCCGCTGCTCCGGGTCGTCGACCTCGACGCGATGGCGGCCGTCGCCGACGAGGTCGACGCGCTGTACGCCGTCGACAACACCTTCGCGACGCCGTACCTCCAGCGCCCGCTGGAGCACGGTGCCGACGTCGTCGCCCACTCGCTCACGAAGTACCTCGGCGGCCACTCGGACGTGGTCGGCGGCGCGCTGGTCACCGACGACGCCGACCTCGACGGGGAGATCGGCTTCCACCAGAACGCCGTCGGGGCCACCCCGGACCCCCAGGGCTGCTTCCTCGTGCTCCGGGGCACCAAGACCCTGCCGGTGCGGATGGACCGCCACTGCGCCAACGCCCGGGCGCTGGCGGCGTGGCTCGACGAGCGGCCCTGCGTCGAGACCGTGCACTACCCCGGCCTGGCGAGCCACCCCCAGCACGACCTGGCCGCCGACCAGATGGCCGACTTCGGCGGGATGGTGTCGTTCGAGCTCGACGCGACCCTCGGGGAGGCCTCGACGGTGGTCGGCGAGACCGAGGTGTTCGCGCTGGCGGAGTCGCTCGGCGGGGTCGAGAGCCTCATCGAGCAGCCGGCGGCGATGACCCACGCCTCCATCCCCCGGGAGGAGCGCCAGGCCGTCGGGCTGACCGACGGGCTGATCCGGGCGTCGGTCGGCGTCGAGCACGTCGAGGACCTCCGGGCCGACCTCGAGCGGGCCTTCGCGGCGGCGGGCCTCGCCTGACCGGGGCGAGAACTCAGATCCGGCCGACGGACTCGACCTGGACGGACTCGACTCCCTCCACCTCGGCGAAGGACTCCTCGACGGCGTCGGTGCCGCCCGCGTCGTCGGGCACGACGACGGTCGGGTACAGCGCCACGAGGCCGAAGGCGACGTCGTCGCGCTCGACGCCGTTGATCTTGGCGCCCTCGGGCAGCGAGTTCTCGAGGGCCTCCTGGAGGTCGTCGAGGTCGATGTCGGGGCTCTCGGGCATCACCTTGATCTTGGCGGCGACCTTGCCCATGGTCAGGGCCCTCTGAAGCCACAGTCGGGGCACTCGTACAGCGTGCTCTGCTTGCGACACGTCGGGCACCGGAAGATGCGGTGGCCGCAGTCCGGGCAGTCGAACCGCGCTGCGCTCGTGCCGGCGACGTTGACACCGCACGAGACGCACTTGGCGGCCCGGCGCTGCTCGCTCTCGCTCATGGGCGCCGGTGGGTGACGCCCGCCCTTAACCCTTGTTAAAGGCGCCGCGGGCGGCCTCACGAATCTGTTTGGAGTGCTGTGGCCGTGATCACGTCAAGCACGAACGGCGGTCCGGTCGGATGGCGGTCCCGGACCATCGGTCGCCGGGCGCTCCGGACGGAGGATGCGGTGGACTCGACGCTCCAGATCGACCCTGACAGGTCCCGGACGGGGGGACGAATCCAGGAACCCGCCCCGCTGAACAGGACCTCACGAGCCCGGCACGATGTCGCCCAGCGCCGCGCCGATGGCCATCGGGAACCAGGCCACGGCGACGGTCGCCACCGCCAGCCGGGGCTCGGCCCAGTCGATGCGCCCCCACGCCGTCAGCATCACCGCGGCCGTCACCAGCGAGATGGTGACGACGCCGGCCAGCCGCCGCGGCACGACCCCGAGGAGCGGCTCGGACACCCGGACGTCCTGGAACTCGGCGACGTAGAGGATGGCGACCACCACCCCCAGCGTGGCCAGCACGGTGCCGGCCAGCAGCGACGGGGTGGCCGCGACGAACGCGCCAATCTCCAGCGTGCCGCCCTCCACGACCATCGGGATGCCGAAGATCAGCGAGCCGAGCAGCCCCTCCGCCGCGTCCCGGTAGTCGTAGCCCACGATGACGTTGCCGAACCCCGGCGGCTGGAGCGCGGCGAGCCGCGTCATCGCGTCGCGGAGTCGCTCGCGGGCCTCCGGGTCGTCGACCTCCTCCTCGATGGCCGCGAGGTCGTCGACAAGCTCCTCGAGTTCCTCCTCCTGCTCGGCGGCCCGGACCGCGGCGAGCTCGGTCTCCGAGAGGCCCCCGAGGGCGTCGTCGGCCTCGGTGTCCGGCGGGTCCTCAGCCACCGCGACCACCTCCCACCCGCGCCTTGACGCCGTAGCGCGTGACGCCCTCCTGGGTGTAGACGCGGCGGACGACCGCCTCGACGGCGTCGCCGACGTCGGGGGCGTCGCCAACCACCTGGACGGGGACGCTGGCGTCGCCGAACGCGACGATAGCGACGCCGAACTCGCCGTCCCTGGCCTGCTGCTCGGCGAACTCCGGGGGCGCCGCGCCGGCGGAGATGCGGGTGACGGTCTCGATCTCGCCCTCCCGGGGGAGCGCCTCGGTCGCGAACCCGGCGAGCGAGCCGCAGTCGGGGCAGGCCCCCTCGGGCGGGAAGGCCACGGCGTCGCAGTCGGGACACCGGCCGGCGACCAGCCGGTGGCGCTGGGGGATCGACCGCTGCCAGGCCGGGACCGAGACGTACGCGCCGCCGCCGGCCGGCGGTCCCGGCGTGACCTCGCCGCGGCGCCGGAGGACGGCCGGGTAGGAGAGCTCGGTGCCCCGGGCCTCGACGTCGGCCACGAGCGGGACCGGCTCGTCGGCCGCGACGAGGAGCGCGTCGGCGCCGGCGCCGCTGCCGTGGGCGACCGCCAGCACCCGGCCCGGGCCGTCGCCCAGCGCCAGCGCCAGCGACAGCGGCACGCTCGCGGCGGCGGTGTCCCCCAGCTCCGAGACCGTCTCGTGGGCGGCCACGGTCTCGGCGTCGGTGCCGAGGTCGCCGGCGACGCGGTAGGGCATCGCGCCGTCGGGCGCCTGGACCGCGGCGGCGTCCGGTTCGCCGACCGCGACGTCGGCGACGGCGGCGGTCGTGACCGCCCGGAACGCCCGCCGGTCGTAGGTCGTGACGTCCAGCCCCCGGACCCGGTCGTCGCCGCGCTCCCGGAACCGGGTGCCGGGGAACGGCTCGGTCGCCTCGCCGCGGTCGAGCACCGGCGCCGGCGCGTCGGGTCCCACCACGAACGCCGCGGCGCCCGCGCCGGCGGCGTGGTCGCGGGCGTCGGCTGGCTCGCCTCTTGGGCAGTCCGCCGCCACCACGAGGCCGCGGTCGGGTTCGGCGGCCAGCGCCGCGACCAAGGCCCGGGTGCCGGCGCGGGTCGAGCCGCCGAACACGTGTGACGTCGCCCCGTCGACGCCCAGGAACGACGCCAGACGGGCCGTCAGGTCGGACTCCTCGACGGGGGGCGTCGTGGTCGCAAGCGCGAGGAAGTCGACGGCGTCGGCGTCCCGGTCGGCGGCGTCGAGCGCCCGGCGCGCCGCCGCCCACGCCATCGTGAGCGCGTCCTCGTCGGCGGCGGGGACGGCGGTGGCGTCGATGCCGTCGGCAGCGAACCGCCCCCAGGCGTCGGCGACCGTCTCGGCGGTCACCCGGTCGGGCGGGGCGTAGGCACCGGCGGCGTGGACGCCGTAGCCGGCGGTCATCCGCCCACCTCCCCGGCGGCGCGCTCGAGGACGTGGACCACCGCCGCGCCGCCGCTGCCGCCGACGTTGTGGGCCAGGCCGACCTCGGCCCCGGGGACCTGCCGGTCGCCGGCCCGGCCCGTCAGCTGCTTGAACAGCTCGACGACCTGGCCGGCGCCGGTCGCGCCGATGGGGTGGCCCTTGGACTTGAGCCCGCCCGAGGAGTTGACCGCCAGTTCGCCGTCGCGGGCGGTCGCGCCGGATTCGATCAGGTCGCCCGCGGCGCCGCGCTCGCAGAAGCCGAGGTCCTCGTAGGCCAGCAGCTCGGCGATGGCGAAGCAGTCGTGGACCTCGGCGAGGTCCAGGTCCTCGGGGCCGTACCCCGACGCGTCGTAGGCCCGGTCGGCGGCGGCCCCGCTGGCGGGAATCGCGTCGTAGGCGTCGCGCTCGAACAGGCCGACGCGGTCGCTGGCGGCACCGACCCCGGCGACGCGCACCGCCTCGCTCCCCAGGTCGGCGGCGACGTCCTCGCTCGCCACGAGGACCGCCGCCGCGCCGTCGGTCGTCGGACAGCAGTGGTAGAGGTTCAGCGGGTCGGCGACGGTGGGGGCCTCGGTCGCCTCCTCGAGGCTGCACTCGAAGTCGAGCTGGGCCTTCGGGTTCGCGGCGCCGTTGCGGTGGTTCTTGACCGCCACCCGCGAGAGCTGCTCGCGGGTGGTCCCGTGGGCGCGCATGTGGGCCGTGGCCATCTGGGCGTAGACGCCGGCGAACGTGGTGCCGGCGAGGCGCTCGTACTCGGTCTCGCCGGAGACGCCCAGCCACCACCGGACGGCGTCGCCCGACAGGTCGGTCATCACCTCGACGCCGCCGGCCAGCACCACGTCGGCCATCCCCGACCGGACGGCCTGGACCGCCTGCCGCACCGCGTAGCCCGACGCCGCGCACGCGTTCTCGACGCGGGTCACCGGGATGCCCTGGAGGCCGGCGTGTTCCGTGACGGCGGGGCCCGCCAGCCCGATCTGTCGCCCGCCGACCCCGAGCGTGCCAACGACCGCCTCGTCGACGTCGTCGCGGCCGAGGCCGGCGGGGGCGCTCTCGACGGCGGCCGTCACCGCCGTCGCGAACAGCGACCGGTACGATTCCTCGGGGAACGAGCCGAACGCCGACTGCCCGGCGCCGACGACGTAGGCGTCGGTCACCGCCACCACCGCCGGCGTCGTCGCGTGTCCACGCGCATACCACCCCTCCCGAGGGCCACCGCCAAGAACCCGACGCCGGTCGGCTACCGTCAGACGCCACGCCGGGGCCGGGTACTATGTGGCCCGCAACCGTCCTGCCGGCCATGGACGGGGCCCGCGTCGGCGTCGACGTCGGCGGCACGTTCACCGATGTCGTGACCGTCGCCGACGGTCGCCTCCGGGTCGAGAAGGTGGCCACCACGCCCGACGCGCCCGACGAGGGCGTGCTCGCGGGCCTCGACGCCGTGCCGGTCGAGCCACGGCGCGTCGCCCACGTCGACCACGGCACCACCGTCGCGACCAACGCCGTGCTCGAGGGCGACTGGGCGACGACGGCGCTGGTGACGACCGAGGGGTTCCGCGACGCCCTCGAGATCGGTCGCCAGGCCCGCCCCGACGTCTACGACCTCCGCGCCGAGAAGCCCGAGCCGCCGGTGGCCCGCCACCGCCGCCACGAGGTGCCCGAGCGGCTGGACGAGCGCGGCGAGGTGCTCGAACCGCTCGACGACGATGCCGTCGAGGCGGTGGCCGACGCCGTCGGCGACGACATCGAGGCGGTCGCGGTGTCGCTGCTGTTCGCCTTCGAGAACGACGACCACGAGCGCCGGATCGCCGAGACGCTCCGGGCCCGGCTGGACGTGCCCGTCTCGCGGTCCTCGGCGGTGCTGCCCGAGATGCGGGAGTACGAGCGCACGCTGGCCACCTGTCTCAACGCCGGGCTCGTCCCCGTGCTCGACGCGTACCTCCGCCGGCTCGAGTCGGGGCTGGCCGAGACGGGCGTCGAGGCCCCGCTGTCGGTGATGCAGTCCGGGGGCGGCCTCGCGTCGGTCGACGCGGCCCGCGAGCGGCCGGTCACGACGGTGCTGTCGGGCCCGGCGGCGGGCGTCCAGGGCGCCGCCCACGTGGCCGGGCGGGCCGGCCACGCGGACCTGCTGACGATGGACATGGGCGGGACGTCCTGCGACGTCAGCCTCGTCGAGGGCGGCGAGCCCGTGGTCTCCACCGACGTGACCGTCGGCGACTACCCCGTCGGCGTCCCCATGGTCGACGTCCACACCGTGGGGGCGGGCGGCGGGTCGGTCGCCTGGGTCGACGACGGCGGTGCGCTCCGGGTTGGCCCCCGGTCGGCGGGCGCCCGGCCCGGTCCGGCCTGCTACGGCCGCGGCGGCGACGAGCCGACGGTGACCGACGCCCACGTCGTGCTCGGACGCGTCGACCCCGCTCACCTGCTGGGCGAGGAGGCCAGGCCCGACCGGGCCCGCGAGGTGCTGGGCGAGCTCGCCGGGCGCCTGGACAGCTCCCCGCGCGAGGCGGC
The DNA here is from genome assembly GCA_964459695.1 of uncultured Halobacteriales archaeon. Taxonomy (GTDB): domain Archaea; phylum Halobacteriota; class Halobacteria; order Halobacteriales; family Haloarculaceae; genus CAYWNQ01. The sequence continues at coordinate 10,915 of CAYWNQ010000028.1, forward strand.
CGCCGGAGTGCTCGACGTCGCCGACGCCGCCATGGCGCGGGCGCTGCGGGTGGTCTCCGTCGAGCGGGGCCACGACCCGCGGGCGTTCGCCCTGGTCGCGTTCGGCGGGGCCGGGCCGCTGCACGCGACCGCGCTGGCCCGCGAACTGGACGTCCCGACGGTGCTCGTGCCACGTGCGGCGGGCGTCCTGTCGGCGCTGGGGCTGCTGGCGACCGACCGCACCGTCGACCGGTCCCGCAGCCGGGTGCGGGCGTGGGCCGAGGTCGATGTCCGGGAGCTCTCCGCTACGTTCCGGGAGTTCGCCGCCGAGGGCCGCCAGCGGCTCGGCGACGCGGCGGTCGCCGAGCGCTCGGTCGACCTGCGCTACGACGGCCAGACCCACGACCTCGCGGTGCCGGTCCCCGACGACCTCGACGAGGCTGCCCTCTCGACCGTCGCCGACCGGTTCCACGAGCGCCACCGCCGGCGGTTCGGCCACGCGGCGCCCGACGAGCCCATCGAGCTGGTGACGGTCCGGCTACGGAGCCGGCTGGCGGTCGAGCCGCCCGAGCCGACCCCGCCGTCGGCGACCGGCGACCTGGACGACGCGGTCCGGACGCACCGGGATGTGACCGTCGGCGGTCGGCCCCGCGAGGTGGCGGTCTACGACCGGGCAGCCATCCCCGCCGACGCCGCGCTCGACGGGCCGGCCGTGATCGAGGGCGCCGAGTCGACGGCCCTCCTCCGCCCGGGCGACGCGGCCACTGTCGACGCCGACGGCACGCTCGTCGTGGAGGTGGGGGAGTGACCGCGTCGGGCGGCTCCGGCGACGTCGACCCGGTCACCCTCGGGGTGGTCCGCAACGCCTCCGAGGCGGTCTGCGAGGAGATGAACGCCACCCTGGTCCGGACCGGCTACTCCCCCAACATCACCGAGCGGCGGGACTGCTCGTGTGCGCTGTTCGACGCCGACGGCGACATGGTCGCCCAGGCCGAGACCATGCCGGTCCACCTCGGCGCGATGCCGTTCTCGGTCGCGGCGGCGCTGGAGCGGTTCCCGCCGGCGACGCTGGCTCCGGGCGACGAGGTACTGCTCAACGACCCGTTCCACGGCGGCGCCCACCTGCCGGACCTCACGCTCGTGGCGCCGGTGTTCCACGACGGCGACCTCGTGGCGCTGGCGGCCAACCGCGCCCACCACGCCGACGTCGGGGGCGCCCGTGCGGGCAGCGTCGCCGCCGACTCGACGGAGATCTACCAGGAGGGAGTCCGCATCCCGCCGGTGAAGCTCGCCGAGGGCGGCGAGGACAACGACGCGCTGGTCGAGACGTTCCTCGCGAACGTCCGCACGCCCGACGAGCGCCGCGGGGACCTCCGGGCCCAGCGCGCGGCCAACGAGACCGGGCGCCGGCGGTTCCGGGAACTGGTCGACGAGTACGGCCGGGCTGGGCTCGCCGAGGCCCTCGACGCCGTCGTGGACTACTCCGAGCGCCGGATGCGCGGCGAGCTCGCCGAGGTCCCCGACGGCAGCTACCGGTTCGCGGACGTGCTCGACGACGACGGCCGTGGCAACACGGACCTGCCGGTCGTCGCGACCGTCACCGTCGACGGCGAGACCGTCACCGTGGACTTCGCCGGCAGCGCCGACGCTACCGACGGGCCGGTGAACGCCCCCTTCGCGGTCACCGCCAGCGCGACGTACTACGCCGTGCGGGCGGTCACCGACCCGGAGATACCGCCCAACGCCGGCTGCTACCGCCCCGTCACCGTCGAGGCGCCCGAGGGCAGCATCGTGAACGCCGCGCCCCCGTCGGCGGTGGTCGGCGGCAACCTCGAGACCTCCCAGCGGGTCACCGACGTCGTGCTCGGCGCCGTCGCCGAGGCCGCGCCCGAGCGCGCGGTCGCGGGCTGTCAAGGCACCATGAACAACGTCACCTTCGGCGGGACGGACCCCCGCGACGGCTCGCCGTTCGCCTTCTACGAGACCCAGGCCGGGGGCTTCGGGGGCCGCGCCGGCGCCGACGGCATGGACGCGGTCCACGTCCACATGTCCAACACGCTCAACACGCCCGCCGAGGCCCTCGAGACCGCCTACCCCCTGCGCGTCCGGCGCTACGCGCTGCGGCCCGACTCGGGTGGCGCCGGCGAGTTCCGGGGCGGACTCGGCCTCCGGCGGGACGTCGAGGTCCGGGACGCGGCAACCTGCTCGCTGCTGGCCGACCGCCAGCGCCACGCTCCCTACGGGCTCGAGGGCGGCGAGGAGGGGGCGACCGGCGAGGCCGTCCTGCTCCGGGACGGCGACCGCGAGCGCCTGGCCGGAAAGTCGACCCACCAGCTCCGGGCGGGCGACGTCCTCAGCGTCCGGACGCCGGGCGGTGGGGGCTACGGCGACCCGGCGGACCGCGACGCCGAGGCAATCGAGCGGGACCTCCGGCTGGGGAAGCTGACGCCGGAGGCCGCCCTGGCGCGGTACGGATACGACGCCGAGGAGGGGGACGCGGTGTGACCCGTGACGCGCTCGCAGGGGTTCGGTAGCCGGTACCGGACGCCCGCCCGGCGGAACTTGGGGCAAGTTTTTCCCACCACCGGCCGACGGCCGAGCCGAGATGCCCTACAGCTACGAGCCCCACTACTTCGAGGACCTCGAGGAGGGGATGACCTTCGAGAGCGCCGGCCGGACGGTGACCGAGACGGACTTCGTGTTCCACTCGATGTTCACCGGCGACTGGACGGAGCTGCACACCAACGCCGAGTACAGCGAGGGCGAGGACGGCCCGTTCGGCGCCCGCATCGCCCAGGGCCCGATGACGTTCATCCTCTCGACGGGGCTGTTCCAGCGCACCGGCATCGTCGAGCGCACGGTCGTCGCCTTCCTCGGCATGAACTACATGGACATCCCGAACCCCGTGTTCGTCGGCGACACCGTCAGCGCGGACTACGAGGTCACCACGGTCCGGGAGCTGTCCTCCCGGGAGGACGCCGGGCTGGTGGTCGTCGACTGCACGATGACCAACCAGGACGGCGACTCGGTGTTCGAGGGCGACATGAAGTTCCTGTTCAAACGCCGCGCCCACTGGGAGTAACCCGGGTCGGCGGCGTCGGCGAGCGGCTCTCGACCGCCGGTTCCGGCACTCTACACCGACCGTCCCGCCCGCTTTTTGTCCCGCGGCACCGACGTGGGACCATGCTCGACGTCCTCGAGGGCGAGCCCCGCGCCATCGACACCCACGCCCACCAGCCCACCGCGGAGTTCCTCCACGACGCCGGTGGTCAGATGATGCGCGACGCCGCCGAGACGTTCGGCGCGTCGCTGGAGCCCGGCGACTACGAGGAGATGATCGCCGACTACCGCGAGGTGGGCATCGGCCGGGCGGTCCTGCTCGGCTGGGACGCCGAGACCAACACCGGCAACCCGCCGGTCACCAACGACTACGTCGCCGAGGTGCGCGACGAGCATCCGGAGTTCTTCGTCGGCTTCGCGTCGGTGGACCCGCTGAAGGACGACTGCGTCGCCGAGGCCCGCCGGGCGGTCGAGGACCTGGACCTCTCGGGGTTCAAGTTCCAGCAGATCGCCCAGGGCTTCTCCCCCAGCGCCGACCGCCACGACCACCTCTGGAACGCCATCGAGGACCTCGGCGTGCCCGTGGTGTTCCACGGCGGCAACTCCACCCTGGGCGCCGGCGCGCCGGGCGGTCGGGGCCTGAAGGTGAAGTACGGCGACCCGCTGCTGGTCGACGAGGTCGCCGCCGAGCACCCGGACCTCCAGATTCTGCTCGCCCACCCCGCGTTCCCGTGGGAGGCCGAACAGCTCGCGGTCTGCCAGCAGAAGGGCAACGTGTACATGGACCTCTCGGGGTGGCGACCGGCCTACATCGACGACCAGGTGCTCCAGTACGCCCGCACCATCCTCCAGGACAAGGTGATGTTCGGCACGGACTACCCGATGCTCGACCCGGGGGAGTGGCTCGAGGACTTCGCGGAGCTGGAGTTCCCAGAGGACGTCCAGCGCAAGATACTCTGGGAGAACGCCGAGGCGTTCCTCGGGCTCGAGTGAGGAGGGGCTGCTTGCTGGGCGCTCGACCGCATCCTCGGGATTCACGGCCGCGTCGCAACCGCGGGTACGGCCGGAGGCGCTGGCTAGCATGCTCGTGCTCGACCGCATCCTCGTGTTGGACCGCCACCACCGCCCGGAACGCCTCGAGACACTGGACTGG
>CAYWNQ010000029.1:0-15033 GCA_964459695.1 uncultured Halobacteriales archaeon
GAGCGCCGCCCGAGTCCAGCCAGCCGGGGCTTTCCGGGCGGTAGAGACGGTCGTCGTCGAGACGATGAACGTCCGACGGTCGAGGAAATGACTCTAAACTGAACAGCGCCGGGCGGGGTACCTTCCGTCGAGGTCCGGCCTCGAACGTCACCGCGCCACCCCGGAGCACGAGCGCGCGTCGCGATTACGCCCGCGGCGCCGGCTCGAGCGGACGGCGGCGTTCCCGGACGACACGCCCGTCGACCGATCACGTCCCGTATGGGCCCGGTCAGGGCGAGGGGGTCAGCGACAGGGAGACGTTCTCCCCGTCGACGCGGGCGGTGACCTCGAACTGCGAGGGCGGCGTCACCGTCCAGAGCGTCCCGTCGGGGCCAGTCCGCCCGACGCTGGCGCCCCCGACCGACACCGGCGCGTCGACGGCGTCGCCCGTCAGGGGGTCGCGCAGCCGGACCTCGAGCGGTCCGCCCGGTCGCGTCCGGTTGACCGCCAGGACGACGCCGTTCTCCGTCGTCTGCTGGGGCCCGTGGGTCGGCAGCGTCGCCAGGTCCTTGCGCTGGACCTCGTAGTACACCTCGTCGGTGCCCCCGTCGAGGTACGCCTCCAGCGTCCCGTGGCCGTACGGGAGCTGGACGCGATAGACGCCGGCGTCCGGGAGGATCTGGTTGATGCTGAGGGCCGGGTCGGCGTCGTACGCCCACGGGTACAGCTCCCTGACACGCGGGATGATGCGGGCCGACGGCTGGTCGTCGCCGTCGGGCGCGGCCGGGTCGTGGGCAGTGTCGACGACCGCCTCCCGGAGATACTGGCCGCTGTCGGAGGCGACGGCGGCCACCACCAGCCCCTCCTCGCCCGCGGCCACGGACACCCGCGTGGGCCCGACCTCGCCGGTCATGGCGGAGCGGACGAGGGCGCGCACCGGGCCGTACCGGCTGAGGAGCCGGGCCCGCATCGTGGCGAGGCGGCCGTCGGCGAGCGGCGAGCCCTCGGTCGCCTGGTCGAACTCCGAGAGGGTGCCCACCTGCTCGTCCAGCCGCCGGGCCGTCGCCGAGATCACGGCGAGCTCCCGGAGGTACGTCCGGGTGCTCGACTCGCCGGCGACGTAGCGTTCCCTCGCCCGGTCGGCCCGGTCCACCACCGCGTCCACGCGGGCGGCCACGTCGTCCGCGGCGGTCCGCAGGGCGGCCCGGCGTGCCTCCGCAGAGTCGGCGCGGTCGTACGCGGTCGTGATGGCCGCCAGCTCGTAGGCGCCGTGGATGGTCCCGGCGTCGGCGGCGACGGTCCCGCCGACGTCCAGGGTCGCCGTTCCCACGCGCTCGACCGCGACGGTGCCGGCGGGCAGCGCCAGGAACTCCGAGGTGTTCCTGGCCGGGTCGACGACCGGAGCCGACGTCGTCGACCGGTCGGCCGCCGCGTCGGTCGGGGCCGGCGCGGTCGACGCCCCGAGCACCGGCACCGCGACCAGCAGGAGGGCGACCAGGACGGCGGCGCGTCGCATGGCCGGCCGCTGGCACCCGGCGCACAAAAATCCGACCGCTCCCGAACGCCCCCCTGAGACGGGTCGAGAGGGCTCGAGACGATTCATGGCGCCACGAGACGTTTCATCTCCTGATGGAAAGGATTTTGCTCTCGCGCCCGCCAGGTGGCGACCATGCGGCGGGTCCTAGGGACCGTCCTGGTCGTCGCCCTCCTCGTCGCCAGCGCCGCCCCAGCCCCGGCCGCAGCCCAGGAGTCGCCCGACGAGACGACAGTGTCCGTGCGGGTGCAGGTCCAGGCCGACGGCGACGCCCGCTGGGTGGTCGCCACCCGGGTCCCGATCGACGGGCCCGACGACCGCGCGACCTTCGAGGAGGTGCGCGAGGCGTTCGAGGCGGGCGAGGCCGACGTGGACTTCTCCCTCGCCGCGTTCCGCAACGCCGCCACGGCGGCCAGCCGGGCCTCGGACCGCGAGATGACCGTGACCGCCGTCGACCGCGACACCCGAATCGCGAACGAGTCGGCCGACGGCACCGTCGGCGTCCTGGAGCTGTCGTTCACCTGGACCGAGTTCGCCCGCCAGGACAACGACAGCATCGTCGTCGGCGACGCGTTCAACGCCACCGACGGCACGTGGCTGCCGGGGTTGACGGCGGGCCAGTGGCTCGTCCTCGAGCCCCCGCCGGGGTACGGCGTCGACGACGCGCCGCTCGCCACCGACCCGGAGTCGCTCGACGACGGCGTGCTCACCTGGGTCGGTCCCCAGACGTTCGAGCCGGGCGACCTCGCGGTCACCTACGTCAAGGGCGGCGACTCGCCGCTCTGGTCCGGAGAGCTGCCGGACGACGCGGTCCCGCTCGCGGCGGGGGGCCTCGGAATCGTGGTGGTCCTGGCGGGCGTCTACCTCTGGAACCGCAACCGCGAGGACGACCGCGAGTCGCCTCCGGCGCCGGGCGGTCCGGCGTCTGGCGACGGGGGTGTCGAGGCCGAGGACGCCGGCGACGAGCCGGAGCCGTCCGACGAGGGGGCCGAGGAGGAGACCGTCGACCCCGAGCTCCTCAGCGACGAGGAGCGGGTGCTCCACCTGCTCGAGCGCAACGGCGGCCGAATGAAGCAGGCCAACATCGTCACCGAGACGGGCTGGTCGAACGCGAAGGTGTCACAGCTCCTGTCCGCGATGGCCGATGAGGGCGAGGTCGAGAAGCTCCGGATCGGCCGGGAGAACCTCATCAGTCTGCCCGACGAGGAGCCCGGAGAGGACCTCTAGGGCCGACACGGCTCCCGACGCGAGTGAAGCAATGTGAGATTCACCGCTGCAGTTGGCTCGATATCGGACTCCGCTCGACCGGTCGACGTCCGTCTACGTGGTCCTACCCGGCTGGCCCGCCACCACCGACCGGAACGCCCCGAGGCGCTGGACTCGGGCGAGGGCTTTCCGGCGGTACTCCCCGGTTCAAGCACGAGGTGCGGTAGGCGGTGGCGGTCTCTGGATCACTAGGTATCCTGGCGGCCGTGCGGAAGAAGGTCTACCAGCGGTCTGATCGGGGCAATCACTAGGTGCGGTCCGCGGTCTCGGTCCAGCGCATCGGGTCGGGCAACCGAACGGACACGTCCCGGCGGGTGCGGCGTCGTTCCAGCGCGACACCCCTGCCACCGGCGGCGTTCCAGCCGGCTCGAGGGCGTGACCCGGACCTGAGCGTCTCTTGCGCGCTTCGGAAACGTTTAACCCAGGACGTTCGTCAGCCCAACACGACACGATGAAAGTACTCGTCACGGTGAAGGAGGTCGCCGAGGTCGACGACGAGTTCGAGATCTCCGGGCTCGACGTCGACGAGCGGTACCTCGACTACGACCTCAACGAGTGGGACGACTACGCCGTCGAGGAGGCGGTCCAGTTGAACGAGAGCGACGGCGACGTCGAGGTCGTCACCGCCACCATCGGCCCGGAGCGCAGCGAGGAGACCATCCGGATGGCGCTGGCGAAGGGCGCCGACCGCGCCATCCGCGTCTGGGACGACGACGTGGCCGCGGCCGACTTCCTCGACCTCCACACCAAGGCCCGCATCTTCGCGGCGGTCGTCGAGGCCGAGGAGCCCGACCTGGTGCTCACCGGCGTCCAGTCCGCCGACGACGCCAACGCCGCGACGGGCGTCGCGCTCGCCGAGGAGATCGGCTACGAGTGGGCCGCCGTCGTCAACGCGCTGGACCTCGCGCCCGGCGACGACGTCGCCGACGTCCGCCGCGAGCTCGAGGGCGGCGTCGAGGAGCTGACCGAGGTGGAGCTGCCCGCGGTGCTTACCATCCAGACCGGCATCAACGAGCCGCGCTACGCCTCGCTGCGGGGCATCCGCCAGGCCCAGCAGAAGGAGCTCGACGTCGAGGGGCTGGCAGACCTCGGCCTCGACGCCGACGTGCTCGAGACGCCCGTCGAGCGGACGAGCATGTACGAGCCCGAGTCCGAGGGCGACGCCACCATCTGGGAGGGCGACGCCGAGGAGACCGCGGGCCAGCTGGCAGAGTTCCTGCGCGAGAAGGGAGTGGTCGAGGGATGACGGCCGTGCTCGCCGTCGCCGAGCACCGCCGCGGCGACCTCCGGGACGTCTCCTACGAGCTGATCACCGCCGGTCGCGACCTCGCCGACGACCTCGGTGGCGAGCTCCACCTCGCCGTGGTCGGCGGCGACGTCGAGGCCCACGCCGACCGGCTGAACCGCGAGGGCGTCGACGCCATCCACACCGTCGCCGACGGCGAGGAGTTCAACCACGACGTCTACGCCGGCGTCGTGACACAGCTCCACGACGCACTGGACCCCGAGGCACTGTTGCTGCCCAACTCGGTCAACGGGCTCGACTACGCGCCGGCGGTCGCCGAGCGCCTGGACCTCCCGCTGCTGACCGACGCGGTCGCCATCGAGGGCGGCGACCCGGTCGAGGTCACCCGCGAGATGTACGGCTCGAAGGTCGAGACCACGCTGGACGTCCACGCCGACCAGTACGTCCTCACCGTCCGGCCCGCCGAGTGGCCCCAGGCAGAGGGCACCGGCGACGCCACGGTCGACGCGTTCGACGCGCCGGTCGACGAGTCGGAGATTCGCACCACGGTCAAGGGGTTCGAGGAGGTCGGCGGCGGCGACGTCGACATCTCGGAGGCCGAGTTCCTCATCTCCATCGGCCGGGGCATCGAGGAGGAGGAGAACCTCCCGCTCATCGAGGAGCTCGTCGAGGTCACCGGCGCGACGCTGTCGTCGTCGCGGCCCATCGTCGACAACGATTGGCTCCCCAAGAACCGCCAGGTCGGCCAGTCCGGCAAGGTCGTCACCCCCGACGTCTACATCGCCATCGGCATCTCCGGGGCCGTCCAGCACGTCGCCGGGATGAAGGGCAGCGACACCATCATCGCCATCAACACCGACCCGAACGCACCCATCTTCGACCTCGCCGACTACGGCATCGAGGGCGACCTGTTCGAGGTGGTGCCGGCGCTCATCGAGGAGTTCGGCGGTGACGTTCCCGACGTGTAGGCCGGTCTCCTCTCTGAGTCCTTCTCGCCTGCACCCGGTGGCGTCTGGGCGGTAATCACCTCGAGCAGCAGGCCGAACTACCGGACACGACCCCCGGGAGCCAGAGAGCAACGTACTGCCTCACCGAACGGTCAACTTCCGCCGAAAACACACGTCCAACAGCGACGAACCTTAATGCGCGTCCCCACAACCACCGAGCGATGAGCCGCCTCAGGCAGTTCCTCCGGTCGGCGGGCCGCCAGGTGGCACGGGCCCGGCAGGCCTACGCCGACGGGAGGTCCACCGCCCGGCAGGGGCTGCCCCGGGACGACGACGGCCGGGCGAAGATCGTCTGCCGGCGCCACGCCGAGCGGCGGGCGGTCGCCCTCGACGGCGCCGGCCGGCCCCACTGCTTCGACGCCGACCACCCCGACTGTCGGGGGTGTGCTGAGGACGTCCGTGACGGCTGCGTCGAGACCTGGTGACCGCGAGCCGGGTCCCGCGGCCGTCCATATCGTCCGGTCGCCCCGACGGCGCCGTACGCTTATCCGCCGGCCCGCCCTTCGGCGTCCATGGACCGCCTCGTCGTGGCCGTCGTCCTCGCGGGGGGAACCGGCACCCGGCTGTACCCCGCCAGCAGCCCCGAGCGGCCCAAGCAGCTGCGGGCGTTCTGCGACGACGCCTCGCTGCTGTCCCGGGCCGTCGACCGTGTCGCCTTCGCCGACGAGACCCACGTGCTGACCCGTCCGGACCTGACCGACGCCGTTCGCCGCGAGGTGCCGTCGGCGGCGGTGCTCGCCGAGCCGGCGCCCCGCGACACCGGCCCGGCGCTGGTGTACGCGGCCCACCGGCTCCGCGAGCAGGTCGGCGACCACGTGATGCTGGCGGTGCCCAGCGACCACCGCGTCGGCGACGGCTTCGCCGCGGCGGCCCGGCAGGCCTGCGGAGTGGCCGCCCGGACCGGCGACCTGGTCGTCCTCGGCGTCGAGCCCACGCGGCCGGCGACGGAGTACGGCTACGTCCGGCCGGGCGAGGACCGCGGCGACCACCGCGCCGTCGCGGCGTTCAACGAGAAGCCCGACGCCGAGACCGCAGCCGCCTACCGGGAGCGTGGCGACCGCTGGAACGCGGGCGTCTTCGCCTGGACGCCCGACGCGCTGCTGTCGGCGGCGAGGGGCTCGCCGCTGGCGCCGCTGGTCGAGGCTCTGGACGACGGCGACCCGGAGCGCGGGTTCGACGCGGTCGAGCCGGTCAGCGTCGACGACGCCGTCCTCGAGCGGGCCGCCGGCGACGCGGACGGGCCGGACGTCGCCGTGGTCCCGACCGACGTGGCGTGGGACGACCTCGGCTCGTGGGACGCCATCCGGCGGGTCTGCCCGACCGACGGCGACGGGACCGTCCGGCTGGGCGACGCTGCGGGCCGGGACGCCGAGGACTGCGTGCTGGCAGCCGGCCCGGACACGACCGTCGACGCCGTCGGCGTCTCGGACCTGGTCGTGGCGGCCTACGACGACCGGGTGCTCGTGGTGCCGACCGGCGAGGCCCAGCGGGTCCGCGAGGTGGCCCGCGACCGGTTCGACGAGGGGTAACGCCGCCGGGACCCGCTCACACCGACCGCGTGCTCCCTCCGTCGACCGCCACCGCGGCGCCCGTGACGTAGGAGGCCCGGTCGCTCGAGAGGACGGCGACCACGTCGCCCAGCTCCATCGGGTCGCCGACGCGGCCCAGCGGGACGCCGTCGGCCCAGTCGGCCAGCCCCGCCTCGTAGGAGTCGTACTCCCCGCGCTCGACGGCGTCGGTGACGAGCTCCTCGATGCGGCTGGTCTCGTGGGGGCCGGGCAGCACCGCGTTCACCCGGATCTCGGGGGCGAACTCGCGGGACTGGGTCTTCATCAGCCCCACGACGCCCCGGCGGACCGCGTTCGAGAGCACCAGGTCGTCCATGACCTCCCGCACCGACCGGGAAGTCACGTTCACGACCGTGCCGCCGCCGTCGGCCAGGTGCGGTCGGGCCGCCCGGGTCGTCCGGACGACGCTCATCACCAGCAGGTCGTAGGCGTCCTGCCAGTCGGCGTCGGTCGTGTCGGCGAACGGCCCGGAGGGCGGCCCGCCGGCGGAGGTGACGACGTGGTCCAGCCCGCCGAACGCCTCGACCGTCGCCGCGACGAACGCCTCGACCGCGTCGGCGTCGGTGACGTCGGCCTCGACCGTCAGCACCTCGCCGTCGCCGGCGGCCCGGAGCGCCTCGCCGGCGTCGGCCAGCCGCGACTCCGTGCGCCCGCAGACCGCGACGTCACAGCCCTCGCGGGCGAGCGCGGTCGCCGACGCCAGCCCGAGGCCGGCGGAGCCGGCGGTGACCAGCGCCGCGTCGCCGTCGATGCCCAGGTCCATGCGCCGGCGGTCGGGCGGCTGGGGGAAGTACCCTGCGACACCCGTCGCCGGCGTTCGCCCGCCGCCTCCGCGGTGTCACGCGGCGTCGTCGAGCCGTACCCTGACGGCTCCGTCGTCGGTGACGCCGACGAGGATGTCGCGCTTGACCTGCCGGCCGTGGACCGCGTCGCCGGCGGCCTCGGCCACCACCGACATCAGCTCCGGGGCCGTCCGGTTGACCTTCACGTCCGCCTCGTCGCAGGCGTCGTACACCAGCTTGGGGACGTCGTAGAGGTCGGTGCCGGCGGCGACGGCCACCTGCACCGGCGCCCGGAGCGCCTCGGCGAACGCGACCGTCTCCCGGGCCCGGGCGACGTTCTCGCGGGCGCTGGCCTCGACCGAGGAGACGTTCGCCCGGGAGGTGCCCAGCAGCTCGGCGATGTCGGCCTGGGCCACGTCGCGTTCGCGGAGCGCGAGGACCTCGGCCTGGCGACGGGTCAGGACGTTGTCGTCGGCGGAGAAGTCCAGCCGGTCGAGCAGTGCCTCGACGTCCGGCAGCGTCACGAGCCCCAGAAGTTCTCCCGACTGCCCAGCTGCTGGCGGGCCGACTCGGCCGTCGCCTCCTCATCGTCGTCGGCCTCGGCCTCGGCGGCGTCGCCCTCGTCCCCCTCGTCGGCCTCCTCGTCCATCGGCAGGCGCTCGACCTCCTCGGCCTTCGCGTGGTTGGAGTGGACCTTGGTGATCCTGACCCGGGCCCGGGCTTCGGGCAGCACGCCGTCGACCATCACGATGAACCCGTCGTCGGTCCGGCCCACTCCGGCGCCGCTCTCGTGGATGTCCTCGACGTCCACGACGACCTCCTCGCCCATCTGCACGGGCTGGGACTTCAGGTCCTCGATGGGCTGGCTGTAGTGGTTGCACCACTCGGCGCCACCCCGGTCGCCGTAGTGCTGGCACCCCATCCCCTCGATGCGCTCCGAGAAGCTGGGGCACTCGTCCGCGAGTGGGCAGTTCGGCATGGACGCACTTACGCTGGGCCGCGTTAAACGTTTGCGGGTTCGTTGACGCGACGACGGCGCCGGGGTTGCCGCGGGGACGCCCGCCGCTCAGGAGGCGCGCTCGCCGTCGGCCGGCGACGCGCCCCGACCGATGGGCCCCAGGTGGGTGTCCCGGAAGCCGGACTCGGCCTTGAGGCCGTAGCCCATCGCCCGGTCGCCGCCGACGTGGGCGGTCCAGACGAGGGCGGCCGCGACCGCCAGCGGCGCCGACGCCCAGAGGCCGGCGCCGGCCAGCGCCAGCGGCGCGGCGTAGACGTGGGCGGCGTTGTACAGCCACGCGCCGACGCGCGGGCCGGCGAGGTAGCCCGCCATCGAGACGTCGGGCGCGAGCACGAGCAGGGCGAACAGCCACCACGGCGCGTCGGTCAGGAGGACGAACGACAGCGTCGCGGCGGCGAAGACGGCGAGGCCCTCCAGCCGGAGGACGGTCCTGGTGTCCATGGGTCCCGAACGACCCGGAGGACCATCAAGACCGCTGGACGTGTCTCGCGGTGGGACTGCCCTACGCGACGGGCGTGCGTTCCACGACCGTCCCGTCGTAGGTCGGGTACTGCTCGACGACCTCGCCCTCGGCGACGTCACCGTCCTCGACCATCTCCTCGAGCAGCCACCACGCGATCTCGACGTGGTCGGCCTTGACGGTGTAGAAGTCCTCCGGCACCCCGAGCTCCCGGAGGCGGGCCTCAGACACCCAGGCCTTACCGTACACCAGCGTGCCGTCCTCGGTCACCTCGTCGAACCGCCGGCGGACGTTGTTCGCCATCCGCTTCAGCCGGTTGCGGTGCTGGGCGGCGTCCTTGAACACCGAGGTGCAGAAGTAGACCTTCTCGTGGTCGCCCATCACCTCGAGGATCTCCCGGGAGCCGTCGACCGCGGACATGTGGCCCTCCCTGAGCTCGAAGCCGGCCTCCTGCATCCGGCGGTAGTTGCCCTGGGACATCTCGAACTCGTTGACGTTGCAGAAGTCGGCGGCGCCCTCGTCGAGGAACTCCAGGAACTCCGGCTCGGCGCGGATGCCCGGGATCTCGAAGGCGGGCACCAGCCCCTCCTCGCGGGCGACGTACAGGATCTCCTCCCACTCGGTGCCGTGGAGGTCGCCCCACAGCTCGAACGGCGGGTGGAACCGGATCTCGTCCAGCCCCGCCTCGGCCAGCCGGCGCATGTTCTCCCGGCCGCCGGTGATGCCGGTGTAGAGGTGGGTGTGGTGGTCCTCGCCGAACTCCGCCTTGAGGAGTTCGAGGTACCGGCAGGTGCGCTCGAGCACCTCCTGGGGCTCGCCGCCGGTGATGGAGGTGCCCAGCGCGTCCATCCGCCGGGCCTCCTCGAGCACGTCCCGGTCGTCCTCGACGGGCCGCTCGTTGGCGTAGACCTGGCCGACGTTCTTCCGGTTCTCCCCGAGGGGGCAGTAGAAGCAGTCGCGCTGGTCGCAGTAGCCGTAGACGAACAGCACCATCTTGCCGCCTTCGGCGCACTGTTCGCAGCCCTCGGAGATCATTCGCTACGTGCGATTGCCCGTCCAGCGGGAAAAGTCGTGCGTTCCGGCCCAGCCTCCCGGCGCTCGAGGGGTCACTCCCGGAGGTACGTGCCGGTCAGCGTGGTCGCGCCCACGCGGTGGTCGTCGATGGCCGGCCGGAGCTCGGCGCGTCTCGCGCCCGGCGACACGTCCAGTTCGGTCAGGGTGAACCGGTAGGTGTGGGCCCCGTCGTCGGCGACCCTGTGTCGACGTCGAGCAGGCGATGCGAGAGGGGCACCGTACGACGCGCTGCGCGAATGGAAAGACAGTTGCCCGACCCGGGCCAACGCCGGGCCACATGCGCGTCGCCGTCCCCAACAAGGGCCGCCTGCACGACCCCACGATGGAGCTGCTCGAGCGGGCGGGCCTGCACGTCCGGGACGGCCACGACCGGAAGCTGTACGCCGAGACCGTCGACCCCGATGTCCAGGTGCTGTTCGCGCGCGCGGCCGACATCCCGGCCTACGTCGCCGACGGTGCCGCGTCGGTCGGCATCACCGGCCTCGACCAGGTCCGCGAGAGCGACGCCGACCTGGCGGACCTGCTGGACCTGGAGTTCGGCGAGTGCCGGCTGGTGCTGGCCGCGCCGGAGGACGGCCCCATCGACGACGTCTCGGCGCTGGCCGGCGGGACGGTCGCCACCGAGTTCCCGACGGTGACGCGGGAGTACTTCGCCGAGACGGGCGTCTCGCCGGAGGTCGTGGAGGTCTCGGGCGCGACCGAGCTCACCCCCCACGTCGACATCGCCGACGCCATCGTCGACATCACCTCCACCGGCACGACCCTGCGGATGAACCGGCTGGCCGTCGTCGACGAGGTGCTCGCCTCGTCGGTCCACCTGTTCGCCCGTCCCGGGGTCGCCGACGACCCGAAGGTCCGGCAGGTCGCCACCGCGCTGGAGTCCGTGCTGGCCGCCGAGGGCAAGCGCTACCTGATGATGAACGTGCCCGAGGGCGCGCTGGCGGCGGTGGAGGACGTCATCCCCGGCATGGGCGGGCCGACCGTCATGGACATCGACGGCCAGGACGCGGTGGCGGTCCACGTCGTGGTCGACGAGCGGGAGGTGTTCGAGGTCATCTCGCACCTCCAGGACGCCGGCGCCGAGGACATCCTCGTCACCGAGATCGAGCGACTCGTCGAGTGATCACACCAGCCCGAAGAGGTTGCTCAGCGCGACGCCCAGCACCGCCGCGAACGCGAAGTGCAGCAGCGTGAGCGCGGTCGTGGGGCGCCAGGAGAGCCGGTACACCGCGCTGATGGCGATGGCGTCGGCCACCAGCGTCGCGGCGACGACCAGGGCGACGCCCAGGTCCGGCGAGACGCCGGCGACGGCCTCCCGGCCGTAGCGCTGGAGCAGCAGCGACACCGCCGCCGGGCCGACGGCGGCCTTGACCGCGAGCTGGGTGGGGACGTCGCCGACGAAGAACGTGGCCGCCAGGTGGAGGGTCACCGCGTAGAACGCAGCGGTGAGCAGGAACGTCACGACCAGCGCCAGGAGTCCGCCGCCGGTCGGGTCGGCCTGCAGGGGCACCCCGAGCATGTGTGGCGGGCTCGGCGCCGGAGGGGTTTGTACCTATCCGTCCAGGAGCCCGAGGTCCTCGAGCCGCGAGACGATCTTGTCGACGGCCTCCTCGGCGTCCTCGGGCTTCTTGCCGCCGGTGATGACGAGCTTCCCCGAGCCGAACAGCAGCGCGACGACGTCGGGCTCGTCGAGGCGGTAGACCAGTCCCGGGAACTGCTCGGGCTCGTACTCGATGTTCTCCAGCCCCAGGCCGATGGCGATGGCGTTGAGGTTGAGGTTGCGCCCGAGGTCCGCCGACGTGACGATGTTCTGGACCACGATCTCCGGGTCGTCCTCGACCTCGATGTCCAGGTCCCGGAGCTTGCCGAACACGATGCGCAGCGACTCGTGGACGTCGTCGGTGGACTTGGCGCCCGTGCAGACGATCTTGCCCGACCGGAAGATGAGCGCGGCGGACTTGGGCTCCTGGGTCCGGTAGACCAGGCCCGGGAACTGCTCGGGGTCGTAGTCGGCGCCCTCCAGGTCCATGGCGACGCTCTGGAGGTCGAGCTCCTGGCCGATCCCGGTGGACGCGACCACGTTCTCGATGTTGATGGTCTCCTTCGGGTCGTTCATATACAACTTAAAGAACGTATTTAAGGGTTAAAAAGGTAGGGGGTCCCACACGCCGCCCACCGGAACCCTTGTGCCGCGGCGGGGCCGAGGGGGCGGCGTGTACCTGCTGGAGCTGGTCGGGGAGGCCGACGACCTCGCACGCCGGGAGGCCGCGAGCGCGGCCACCGGCGTCGAGGCGCTGGCGCCGGGGCTGGCGACCGCCCGCGGGCTCGCCGACGCCCGGCGCGTGCGGGGGCTGGCGCTGGTCCGGCGGGCCAGCGAGCTGGTCGGCAGCTGCGAGCCGGCGGTCGAGGACGCCGTGGCGCTGCTCGAGGCCGCCGGCGTCGACCGCCGCGGCTCGGTCGCGGTCCGGGCGGTCGACGTCCGCGGCGCGACCGACGTCGCGGACGCCGCCGCGGAGCGCCGGCTCGGGAGCGTGCTGGTCGACCGGGGCTTCTCCGTCGACCTGGAGGACCCCGACCACGTGCTCCGGGCCGCCTTCGCCGAGGGCCGGGCGGCGCTGGGCTGGCTCGCCGTCGCCTCGGTCCGGGACTTCGGCGACCGCGCCCCCACCGACCGGCCGTTCTTCCAGCCGGGCAGCATGGACCCGCTGCTGGCCCGCGCCATCGCCAACGTCGCCGGCGCCCGGCCCGGCGCCCGCGTCGTCGACCCGATGTGTGGCACCGGCGGCGTCCTGGTGGAGGCCGGCCTCGTCGGCGCCAACGTGGTGGGCGTCGACGCCCAGGCGAAGATGGCCCGTGGCGCCCGCCGGAACCTCGCCCGGTACCTCGGCGACGGCGTCGACGGCCTCCCCGACCCCGGGGAGTTCGGGACGCTGCGGGGCGACGCCACCCGGCTGCCGCTGGCCGACGGCGCCGCCGACGGCGTGGTCTTCGACGTCCCATACGGCCGGCAGTCGAAGGTCGCCAACCGGTCGCTCGAGGGGCTCGTCGGCGACGCACTGGCCGAGGCCGCCCGGCTGGCGCCCGGCGCGGTCGTGGTCGGCGACCGCGACTGGGCCGGCGCCGCCCGCGACGCCGGCTGGACGGTCACCGACCGGTTCGAGCGCCGGGTCCACCGGTCGCTGACGCGGCACGTCCACGTGCTGGAGTAGGCGACTACCGGGCCTCGACCAGGTCGAACGGGTTGCCCCACGGGTCCGCGACGACGGTGGGGACGCCCCAGGGCACCTCCTCGGGCCCCGTCCGGATCTCGACGCCGCGGTCCGCCAGATCCGCGGCGGTCGCCCGGCAGTCGTCGACGGCGAGCACCGTCATCGTCCCCTCGCCGATCCGCTCGCGCATCTCCCGGGCCGCCTCCGCGCCGTGGAACTCCTCGCTGGGCTCCTGGAGCACGACCTCGGTGTCTCCGTCCGCCGGCGCGACCGTCACCCACCGGGCGCCCGGCGCGAACTCCTCGTCGGCGCGCAGCTCCAGCCCCAGCGCGTCGGTGTACCACTCGATGGCCTCGTCGACGTCACCCACCAGGACGGTGACGTGGGTCACGCCGGTGATCACGGTCACCACGACGGCTCGCTGGCCCTTACGCCTTCGCCCCGCCGGCCAGCTCCGCGAGCAGGTGGCCCAGGTGGACCCGGTCGCCGGTGCCCTCGGCGAGGTCGTGGTCGACCTCGCCGGCGAGCCGGTGGACCCGCGCCAGGTCCGCGCCCGAATACCGGCTCCCGGCGACGTCCAGCACCTCCGCGAGCACCTCCTCGCCGCCGAACCCCCGGTCGTACAGCAGTTCGTCGAGCGTGCCCCGCGCCTCCGCGAACTCGCCGGCCTCGGCGGCGGCCAGCATCGCCTCGACCTCGTCGGCGACGCCGACGTCGCCCAGCGCCTCGTAGGCGGCGTCCATCGTGACCGCGCCGCCCTCCGCGGCGGCGGTCTGGGCGCCGAGGATGGCCCGCCGGAGGTCGCCCCCGGCGTAGCCGGCGACGTACTCCAGTCCCTCGGCGTCGTGCTCGACGCCCTCGGCCTCGACGATCGCGCGGAGCACCGCCACGCTCTCGTCGACGGTCGGCGCCCGCATCGGCACCGGGAAGCACCGCGACTCGATGGGCGCGATGAGCTTCGAGGGCTGGCGGGTCGTGAGCACGAACTGCGTCCCCTCGGCGTAGCGCTCGACGACCCGCCGCAGCGCCTGCTGGAAGTCCTCGCGGATGGCCTCGGCGTTGTCGAGCACGATGGTCCGGTAGCTGCCCGAGCCGGGCGCGTGGGCCGCCGACTCCTTGAGGACGTGGTTGATCATGTCGCGCTTGGACCACTCGCGCTTGTACTTCGTGTCGACGTCGTCGCGCTTGGTCCACTCGACCGTGCCCTGGAGGAACTGCGAGAACCGCGGGTCGTCGCGGATCTCGCTCTTGGTGCGGTCGAAGAAGTCCGCGACGTTGAGTTCGACGAGGTCGTTGTCGGGGTCGGCGTGGGCCTCGCGGGCCAGCGCCCGGGCGGCGGCGGACTTGCCCACACCCCGCGGCCCGTAGACGACCAGGTTCAGCGGCTCGTCGACGGCCCGCTGCAGCGTCTCGCGGGCCGCCTCCTGGGGGAGGTCGGCCAGGTCGGGGGCGTGCTCGTCGGTCCACAGCGGCCCGTCCATCACCGCGGGGTAGGCGCCCGGCGCACAAGTATCCACTCGTCGGTCGGTGGCAGGTGTACGACGGGGTGTCGTCTCGTGCGCTCCGTCTGGGCGACATCGGGATCGGCCTCACGCGTTCTGCGTGAGCCGAAACGACTGCCAGGAAAGCCCCCGCCCGCGTCGCGGCTTCTTCGCGCGGCTGCGCCGCGCGGGTTGCCGGCTCCGCCGGCAACCTGTAACGTGGCGTTCAAAAATCGCCGCTGGCGATTTTTGCAGCCCATCAGAAATCCTCGATTTCTGAGGACGGCGAAGCCGCCACGCGAACGGTCCGAGGGAGCTCCGCTCCCTCGCTGACGCCGCGACGGAACGCAGAGATCGGGCCGCAGGCCCGACCTCACGCTCGACCGGTTGCGCCTCGGGGCGTTTCAGG
>CAYWNQ010000030.1:0-14981 GCA_964459695.1 uncultured Halobacteriales archaeon
TCGTCTCCATCGAGGACACCCGCGAGGTCGAACTGCCCCAGCGCAACTGGGTGGCCTCGGTCACCCGACCGTCGTTCTCCGAGGACGAGAAGGGCGACATCGACGAGTTCGACCTGCTGGAGGCAGCGCTGCGCCAGCGCCCCGAGTACATCGTGATGGGCGAGATCCGGGGCGAGGAGGGCCGGGACCTGTTCCAGGCCATGTCCACGGGCCACACGACGCTCACCACGTTCCACGCCGACTCCGTCGGCGAGGTCATCAAGCGGTTCACCACCGACCCGATCAACGTCTCGAAGACGATGTTCACGGCGCTGGACCTGGTCTCCGTCCAGACCGCGACCCGGGTGGACGGCCACAAGGTCAAGCGCAACAAGAACATCACGGAGATCAACCACTACGACCCGGAGAACGACGAGATCAACGTCCAGGACGTCTACCAGTGGCAGGCCGAGACCGACGAGTTCCTGAAGATCGGCGACTCCTCGACGCTCGAGGAGGTCCGGTTCGACCGGGGCTGGGAGCACGGGGAGGTCGAGAAGCGGCTGTTCCGGCGCCAGCTCGTGCTGGCGTACCTCATCGACCGCGGCCTCAACACCTACGCGGAGGTCGCCGCGACGCTGCAGGCGTTCATCAACGACCCCGAGACCATCCTCGCGCTGATGGCCCACGACGAACTCGAGCGCAGCCTGGAGGACCTGCGTGAGATGGAGTCGGTCGAGATCGACATCGACCCCGAGAAGGAGGAGCTGGTGCCCCGGCCCGACCCCACAAAGGACAAGATCCACGAGCGCGTCGACCAGCTGCTCGCAGAGGGCGAGGACGTCCTGGCCGAGTTTAGCGGCGAGGAGCCCGAGGAGCTCGCCGAGGTGCTCGACGTCGAACCCGCCGAGGACATCGACCCGACTGGAAGCGGTGCGGAGGCAGCGGCCGACGACCAGGCGACCGGGTTCGCCTTCGAGGACGCCGAGGACACGGGGACATGAGCTTCGGCAGCGCCGGCGGCAAGTACGGCGAGTCCGACCCGATCAGCGACCTGTTCTACCCGCTGTACCGCCGGCTGTTCGACGGCGACGGCGACTTCGTCTCGAACCTCGAGCAGAAGCTCGGCGAGGCGCGGATGGCGACGCCGGTGGAGATCTACCTGTCGCGGGCGCTGGCGCTGGGCGTCGCGTTCGGGTTCGTGCTGTGGCTGCTCGGGACGGTCGCCGGCTACGTCCTGTTCGCGCTCGTTCTCCAGGAGCCCCCCACGCTGCTGGGCCTCCAGCTGTCCGAACAGATGCTGTCGACGCTCAACGCGCTCAAGGTACCGGCGCTGGTGTTCGTCTCCGGACTCGTGTTCGGATCCATCGGGTTCGGGCTGGGCTTCGGGGGGATGGCGGCCCGGCCGTACCTGGCCGCCGACGCGCGCAAGCGGGAGATCAACGTCCTGCTGTCGGACTCGGTGTCGTTCATGTACGCGCTGTCGGTGGGCGGCCTGAACCAGCTCGAGATCCTCCAGGCGATGGCGAAGGCCGACGACACGTACGGCGAGGTGGCCCGCGAGTTCCAGTCCATCGTGATGGAGACGGAGTACTTCGACACCGACTACCGGACGGCCATCCGGAACCAGGCGATGCAGACGCCGAGCGAGGAGCTGAGCCAGTTCCTCACCGACATGCTGTCCATCATCAACTCCGGGGGCGACATGGAGCAGTTCCTCGAGGACCAGAAGGACAAGCAGATGCGGACCTCCCAGCAGGAGCAGGAGATGGTGCTCGAGACCCTGGAGCTGTTCGGCGAGATGTACATGACGCTGTCGCTGTTCCCGCTACTGCTCATCATCATCCTGGTCATCATGTCGATGCTGGGCACCGCCCAGACCTTCCTGCTGTACGGGACGGTGTACGGGCTGATCCCGCTCATCGGCGCGGGCTTCCTCGTGCTGGTGTCGACGGTCGTTCAGGACGAGGTCGGCGACGGCTACCTGGAGCCCGAGGGCGCCGAGCAGAGCCGGTCCGACGACGGGATGTTCTCGCTGGGCGTGGTCGAGGACTACACGGGCAGCGCGAACATCTTCGACCGCATCCGGTCCCGTGAGGGGGCCTACCGGCTGACGGAGGTGCTCAAGCGGCCCCACCACTTCTTCCGCGACCACCCGCTGGCGGTGCTCGGGCTGACGCTGCCAGTCTCGCTGGTTGCGCTGGCGGTGGCCATCACGGTCGGAGCGGCGCCGCTGTCGGTGAGCGGGATGACGGCCTCCGAGTCGGCGACCGTCCGGGGGACGTTCTTCTGGGTGTACGTGCCGCTGTACATCAACCTCCTCCCCCTGACGGTGTTCTACGAGTGGAACGTCCGCTCGCGCCGTACGATCATCTCGAACCTCTCGGAGAACCTCCGGAAGCTCTCGAGCGCCAACGACACCGGCATGACCCTGCTGGAGTCCATCAAGGTGGTCTCCGACACCTCCAGCGGGAAGCTCGCCGACGAGTTCGAGACGATGTACGCGAAGGTGAACTACGGCAACAGCCTCAAGCAGACGATGCTGGAGTTCAACAACAAGTACCACATCCCCCGGCTGGCACGGACGATGAAGCTCATCTCGAAGGCCCAGGAGGCCTCCAGCCAGATCACGCAGGTGCTGTCGACGGCGGCACAGGCCTCGGAGAACCAGGACGACATCGAGCGCGACCGCAAGAGCCGGACCCGGATGCAGGTCGTCATCATCATCATGACCTACATCACGCTGCTCGGCGTCATGGCCATCCTGAAGGTCAAGTTCCTCGACGTGATGGCGGGGCTGGCGGGCCAGGCCTCCGGCGGAGGCGGCGGAGCAAGCGCCGGTGGCGGTGCCGCCTCCGGCAACTTCGGCGGCGGGGTCGACACCAAGCTGCTCACGATGCTGTTCTTCCACGCCGTCACCCTCCAGGCCATCATCTCGGGGCTGATCGCGGGCTACATCCGCGACGTCAGCCTGCTGGCCGGGATGAAGTACGTCGTCATCCTGCCGACCATCGCCCTGCTGGTGTTCCTGTTCCTATGAGCCGCGACCGGGGCCAGACCACGCTCGACTTCGCCGTCGGGATGAGCGTCTTCCTCCTGACGACCGTCGTCGTCGTGGCGTTCGTCCCCGGGATGCTCGAGCCGTTCCAGACCGGGCCCCAGCAGTCGACGGTAGTCGCCGACCGCGTGGCGACCCAGCTCGTCGAGGAGACCCTGGTGCGCGACGGCCAGCACTACGTCCTGAACGCGACCTGCACGCTGGCGTTCTTCAACCAGTCCAGGGACGACACGGGCTGTGGCTTCGACAACTCACGGGACGTGGGGTCACGGCTGGCGGTGTCGAACCCCGACCTGAACGTCTCGCTGCAGTACGACTTCGCCAGCGACGGCACGTCCGAACTCACCTGCTGGAACGAGTCCGACGGCCGGCTCGTCGGCTGTAGCGACCAAGACGCCGACTGGGAGCTCGCGGCCAACCGGTCGCCGCCCGACACGGGGTCGGTGGTCGTCGCCCGCCGGATCGCCAACCTCGACGGGAAGGCGGTGGAGGTGCTGGTGCGCGTATGGTGAGCCGTGGCCAGGCCCACACCCTCGAGGGGGTCGTCGCCTCGCTCGTACTGCTGTCGGGCCTCGTGTTCGCGCTCCAGGTGACGGCGGTCACGCCCCTGTCGGCGTCGACCTCCAACCAGTTCATCGAGAACCAGCAGCAGTCCTCCGCCGAGGGCGTGCTGGCGACCGCCGAGGAGACGGGTGCCCTGGAGCGCGCGGTGCTGTTCTGGGACGAGGCCGACGACCGGTTCCACGGTGCGAACGAGGAGAACTACTACACGACGGGCGGGCCGCCCAACGCGTTCGGCGAGATGCTCAACCGGACCTTCGACGGCGGCGGCGTGGCGTTCAACGTCTACTTCACCTACGTGACCGACGACGACCGGCTCCAGCGCAAGCAGGTGGTCTACCGCGGCGAACCCAGCGACAACGCGGTGACCGCCAGTCGGCTCCTCACCGTCAGCGACGACGACGTGCTCTACGCCGCCGACGGGACGGCCACCGGCAGGAACGTCAGCCAGGAGGGGTCGACCGGGTTCTACATGCCCGACGCCCAGCCGGGTTCGGGCGTGTACAACGTCGTGAAGGTGGAGGTGGTGGCGTGGCGGATGTAGCCAGCCGGGGACAGCTGATGCTGGTCGCGGCCCTCACCCTGGCCGTGCTGTTCGTCGGCCTCGCGCTCCTGCTGAACACGGCCATCTTCGCCGAGAACCTCGCCACCCGTCAGAGCGGCGGCCCCACGGGGGAGCTTACCGCGGCCTCCGCCGCCGTCGACGACGCCGTGCTGGGGTCGCTGTTCCACGTCGACGTGACCAACGACGACGGGGCGGGCGAATCGTCCCTCGAGACCGAGCTCGCCGACGCCGCCGGCAACTGGTCGGAGGTCGCGGCGCGCCAGCTCGCCGCCGACGGCTGGGTGGTCTCGGTCGACCTGCGGGGCACGACCGGCGGGACCCGCTTCGTCCACGACGATCCCGACCGGGCCTGGACGAGCGAGTCCAGCGACGCCACCTGGACGCTGTACTCGAGCGTGGCCGCCGCCGACCACCGGTGGTTCCACCTGGACGTGTCGCGCGCGAACCTCCCGACGATGGCGCTCTCGGACGACGTGGCCACGGTTCTGGACGAGTCGGCGACCGTCGAGATCGACAGCGACCAGCGGGCCGGGTCGTGGCGGCTCCACCTGTTCCGGGCCAACGGGACGGAGAACGTGCACGTGCTCGTCGGAACGCCCGGCGGGAACCTCCGGGACGCCGGGGGCAGCTACGCCGACCACGTCGACGACGCCTGCGTGGCGCGAGGAGCGTGGGTCGACGTCCAGCTCCTCGAGGGCACCGTCGAGAACACCCCCTGCGAGAGCCTCGGGTTCGCGAGCGCTCTCGCGGGAAACCTGACGGTCCGCGTCGAGAACGCGACGGCGCCGGACGGGAGCACCCTGCTCGCGGGGACCTACGACGTGCTGGTGGCCGACACCACCGCCGGGACAACGCTGTTCCACGACGCGAGCACGAGCGACGCCTCGCCGTACAGGACGCCGGCCCTCGCGGCCGCCACCGTCCAGCGGACCTTCGCGACCGGTGGGACCAACCGCACGTCGACCGAGGCCGTCCAGGCACGGTGGCTGGGCGACCCGAGCCCCGGTGACGGGCCGGTCGCCAGGTTCGAGGTCAACGACTCCTCGGACCCGGCGACCGGCGACGTCCGCTACGAGATCAACTGGCAGGCCCGCGACGCCGGCGAGAACCTGGCGTGGGTGAACGTCACCGTCGAGGACGGCGCCGTCGCGGAGACGTTCACCACCCGCGTGGGCGGCCCCACCGCGTCGGGCACCGACGTCTACACCTGCGCCAGCTCGTGTGCCGGCTCGCACACGATAACCGTCCGGGCACGCGACGCGGCGGGCAACACGGCAGCGGCGGCCCAGAGCCACGACGCCGACGGGCACAACGGGGAGGTGACGACGTCGTGATGGACGACCGCCGGGCGGTCTCGACGGCCGTCAGCTACACGATGACGCTGGGCATCACCACGCTGCTGATCACCGGCCTCCTGGTCGCCGGCGGGACCTTCCTGGAGACCCAGACGGAGGAGACGTCCCGGACCGAGCTGACGGTCATCGGCCAGCAGCTGGCCGGCCTCGTGAGCTCCGCCGACGGGCTGGCCGTGTCCACGTCGGAGGGCTCGTTCACGATGCGCCGGGAGATGCCCCGGACGGTGGCGGGTTCGACCTACGTGGTGAACATCACCGACGAGACGACGCCGTCGGCCGACAGGTACCGGTATCGCCTGACGCTCAACGCGACCGCCGGCGGCTCGGACGTCGTCGAGGTCACCACCGAGACGCCGGTGGCGACGCCGGCGTTCAACGGCGGTCCCATCCGGGTCGACTACAACACGACCGGGAACACGCTGGAGGTGCGCGATGACTGACCGCGGCGTCTCGGAGGTCATCAGCTTCGTGCTGGTCTTCTCGCTCATCGCGCTCACGGTGGGCATCGTCTACGTCGGCGGCGTCGGCAACCTGGAGCAGGCGCGCGACGCCGAACAGCTCCGGAACGCCGAACGGGCGTTCGACGTGTTCGACGACAACGTCGACGACATCGTCGAGGGCAACGCGCCCCACCGCGGCACGGAGATCAAGCTCGCCGGCGCACAGCTGTCGTTCGGCAACGCGACGGAGCTGAACGTGACGGCGGAGAACGCGACCGGCGACACCCTCGGCCCCTTCTCCGTGAACCTGCGGCCCATCGTGTACCACGCGGACGGGCCGACGGAGCTGGTGTACGAGGGCGGATCGATCATCAGGAGCGACCGGTCGGGAGCCATCGTCCTCGAGGACCCGCCGCTGACGTTCGACGGGGACCTGACGCTGCTGCAGTACGTCCAGACCCGGAAGCTCCCCGGGTCGTCCGACAGCGTCGGGGGCGAGGAGACCGTGCTGGTGCGGACCACCAGCGACCGACGGGCGGTGCTGGGTGGGCTCACCGGCGATCCCCCGTACGTCGTGACGTTCAACGTCACGACCAACCGGACGAGCATCTGGGAGGCGACCCTGGAGGACCACATCACGGCGGAGGGCATCGGAGCGCCAACTGGCGATCCGTGCCAGGTCCACGGCAACACGGTGGTCTGTACGTTCGAGACTGACCGGCTCTACGTCAGCGTCACGCGCATCGACGTCGCGTTCAGTTGAGCCGCACCGAGACCTCGTTCTCCGTGACGTGGAGGTAGGTGATGAACCGGTCCGAGCCGGGGTACTCGATGTTGCCGCGCGAGCCGTCCTCGTTGACGCTGTCGCCGTTGAAGTCGTCGACCCGCAGCTCCCACTCGGTGCCCATCCGCGCGAGGTAGTGCCTGGTGACGTTGCCGATCTGGGTCGTGTTATCACTCCGGAACTCGACTGTCGGTTCGGATTCCCAACCTCCGTTTTTAGAGACGTTGGCGTCGTGTTCGTCCCACGTCACCGGGTCGAGGAGGTCGCCGTCCTTGCTCGGGTTGTCGAAGTGGACAACCGCCGAGGAGCTGAGCGAGGTGTACTCCATCTGCTTCGACCCCGTGAAGTTGACCCGCAGCGCGGTGTCCAGGTCACCGTCTCCATCCACGTCGGTGTTGATCGGCGAGTAGGTGCCGTCCGACCGCCAGCCCTCGTAGTCGTCCCCGCCGTTCGCGCTGAAGTAGACGAACGACCGGATGCCGCCGGACTCCTTGGTGAGGTGGAGCTCGAGCCGCCGGTCCCCGTTCTCGCCGTACATCGACCACTGGAGGTTGTTGAGGTTCGCGCTGTCCTTTTCGTCGGCGAAGATGGTGATGTCGAAGTTCTCCAGGGTGTGCTCGCCCGCCAGGCCCCGGACCAGCAGCTCGTCGTCGCCGTTGGCCGAGCCCGCCTCGTGTGGCATGGCGAAGTCGCCGGTCTCGCCGAGCGAGAGCAGCTGCACCGTGGCCGTGTGGGCGGCGTGGTCGACGGTGACGGTCCCGTCGGTCCGGTCCCGGAAGTGCTGGGCCCAGCCCTCGTAGTACCGGCTCTTGACGGTGACGTTCATCGTTCCGTTCTCAGCGGGATTGAGGTAGGGCTTGTCGGGAGAGTTCGTCCCGTCGTAGTTCGCGCTCCTGTCGGGGAACACTTGCTTCGCCCGCTCGACCGGTTGGATGGTGGCACTCCCCCCACCGGCGACGGAGCCCGAGCCGCTGACGCGGATGACCGGCAGCGTGAGCGTCGCTCCACGGTAGTGGAACTCCGGGGGAGAGATCATCTGCGCGGTACCGCCGTCGGCGAGTCGCCAGACGCCGCCACCCTGGTAGGCGATGGTCGTGTCGCCGCTGTCGTACGTGACGCTCCCGAAGGTGCCGTTGTACAGCTCCTCCGTGTCGCCGTCGCCGTGGTAGTTCGTGTGGGTGATGCTGAGCCAGCCGGTACCCGGTCTGACCGTGTGGGTCCCGGAGGCGGGGAACTGGAGCCGCTGGCTGCTGGAGTCGCTCAGGGCGATGGAAGCGGCCCGCGAGTCGAACAGCGTCATCACGTGCTCGGCGCGCTGGAGCTCCGAGCTGCTCTCGGTTTCCTGGATCGCCTGGGCGCCGAGGACCACGACGACCGCAGACGCCATCACCGTCAGCCCGATGACGAACAGGAGCCCGATGGGCTCGGACTGCCCGCTGCGTGCGGCGACCACACGGTAGAGCCAGGGTGCCCGTTCGTCCATCTCACTTATATTGATAATCCAGGCCTAAAATAGCAATGGCCGGTTTCGAGACTCGTTTAACGGGTGATTATCCGGGAGGACCGTCGGAGTTCCGACGAGACCCACGATGGATCGAGCCCGACGGTTCCACCAGCAGTGACCGTCCGTCCGTGCAGGTCCGACCGGTAGAACGAGGAAGACGTGTCGGACTCGGGGATTACCTGCAAGAAAATGGACGGCCGGTCAGAATATATATACTATTAACCCTTATAACAGGACCCTACAAACGGTTAAGTGTGTCGAGGGTGCTACCCGGTCCCATGACACGAGACGACACGCTGAAGGACGTGAGCCACACGAATCCGAAGGGCGAATCGGTGTCGACCGTCTGGGAACGCGGACCGACCGACGACTGAGTTCTCTCCCTGCAGCGTTCCACTTTCACTCCGGCAGGCTGGGGTTCATCCCGCATCGGGCCGTAGAGCCGGGTGAGAGCACCCATGGCCCAGGTCACCGGGGTCCGATCCACGGACGCACCCGAAATCGCGGAGGGCGGCGTCGCCGCCCTCGAGTTCCGCGGCAACGTCGTCGAGGGGCGCATCGTCGAGGTGCGCACCGAGACGACCGACGTGACCCGCGTCGTGGTCAGTCCGTTCGGGGAGGACGTCGAGGTCGACATCGACGTCGACCGGGTCACCCTGCGGGACCCGGAGCGCTACTGCGCGGCCTGCGGTCTCGAGTGGGAGGACCCCTCGACCTACCGGTGTCCGGACTGCGGCGCCGACCTCGTCGAGGAGTGAGTCTTCCGTCGAAAGCGGCTCGCCGGCTCAGGCGAGCGGACCCACCTCGTGGACTGACTCGCCGGCCGGCACCTCTATCGCCTCGCTGCCGAACCCGCCCGACAGCTCCAGCGTGGCCGGGCCGTCGCTCTCCACGACGACCTCCAGCACCTCGTCGGTGTCCAGCCCCGCCTCCTCGACCCAGAGGGTGGCCGACGCGACGCCCTCGAGGCTGACCTGGAGGGCGTTCGCCGGCCCCCGGACGGTCCCGGGCTCCGTCCACTCGACGCCGCGGCGGGAGTGGGGTTGGGGCTCGCTGCCGGTGCCGGAGAACTCCTCGGTCGCGGGCTCGCCGTAGCCGTCGCCCAGCGAGGTGGCGTCGACCAGGGCGCTGTCGGCGTCCTCGCCGGCCGTCACCGCCGAGACCCAGTAGGCGCCGTCGTGGGTGAGGTCCAGGTCGGGATGGGCGAACGCCGGAACGTGGCGGTAGGTGACCCGGGCCGGGGCCGTCGTGCGCGCGCCCGACGCCAGGAAGCGCGCCCCGGGCTCCCAGTCGTTCGAGAGGGCCAGCAGGAGGTGCTCGACGTGGAGGAACACGTCGAGCTCGTGGCGGTAGCCGAGCGACTCCAGCCGGTCGGCGTAGTTGACGGGCGACAGCGCCGGTACGAGCGGGTCGACGGCGCCGTGCCACAGCAGGGGCGGCACGTGGCGCAGGTTGTCGGTGATGCGGGTGGCGTCCTCGGGCTCGCCGGTGAAGATCGAGAGCACGACGCCGCCGCCCTGGCCGCCGAACAGCTCCTCGGTGACCAGCGACGGCGTCCGGACGAGCCCGCGGGTCAGCCCCTCGAGCGGGTCGTCGGAGGGCGGCCCGCCGATGGCGAACGCCCGCGCGAACAGGTCCGGGTACTTGGCGGCGTACATCAGCGTCCCGTAGCCGCCCATCGAGTAGCCCGCGATGGCGACCCGGTCGCGGTCGACGGCGAGCCGCCCCTCGAGGTCCCGCCAGGCCTCGAACACGTCGACCTCGGCCTCGCGCTTGAACCACCGTCCCGGTCCCCGGGCCTCGGGCATCAGCACGACGTCGCCGTGGTCCTCGGCGAGCGACTCGACGAACGACCGGGTGTACACCGGGTACTGGTTGTAGCAGCCCCCGAGCGACGGGAGCAGCACGGTCAGGCCCCGCGGGTCGCCGTCGTAGTCGGCGGGGACGTGGGCCGCGTACGGCTGGATGGGGCCCTCGAGCACGTTGTTCTCGGGGTCGACGCCGGCGCCGAACTCGTAGCGCGAGGGGTACAGCAGCGTCTGGAGGCCCGCGAGGTCGACCTCCCGGTCGACGTCGCCGTCCCGCAGCCGGCCGAAGTCCACGTCGGCGTGGAACGCCGAGACGTCCCGCTCGGCCAGCGCCCGCGCCTGGCGGTCCTCGCGCCAGTTGCCCCGGCCGAGCACCCGGAACGACGCGTCGTCGCCGAGCAGCCGGAGCGGGTTCCCGCCCGCCAGGGCTCCGAGCGGACCGGCGTCGTCGTCCGGCCCGACCTGGGGCAGGAGGTCCAGCGCGTCGCCGCCGAGCAGCCCCGAGGAGGCCCCGGCCCGGCCGAGCACGTTGCGTGGCTGCTCGGTCAGCAGCGCCGCCAGCTTCCGGCCGACGTTGCCCACCGTCAGCGGCTCGGTCTCGACGGGCTCGTCGAACCGGAACCCCACGTTGAACAGCGGAGGCGTCGCCCTGGCGTCGCCGAGGGGCATCCCGCCCGGCCTGTCCTCGTCGGCCTCCTCGGCCACCTGCAGGAACGACTCCGATTCGGCGTCCCAGAGGCCGACGCCGACGTAGTGGCGCCAGCTGTCCCGTCCCGGATCGAGGGGGACCTCGACCTCGAGCTGGTTGCGCTCGACGTCGACCGCGACCCGGTCGTCGGCCAGCGCCTCGCCATCGAGCGCCGCCCCCGTCCCCCAGGTGACGAGGACGTGGTCGACCGGCGCGCCGAGGTCGCCCAGGCCGTGGCCCCAGTCCGTCCGGCCCGCCGCGGGGTCGCCCTCTCCGGAGGTGTCGACGCCGACGACGACCGCCGCGGCGTCGGGTTCGAGCATCGTGTTCAGCGTCACCCGGTAGGCGACCCCCTCGTCGGTGGGTTTGGCCCGGAACTCCAGGAGGTCGGCGGCGTTGTAGCCGTATCGCTCCGCCGCGTCCGGGTAGCAGTAGTCGCCCGTGGGCTGGGAGTACAGTCCCCCGAGGCCCTCGCCCGCCGGCGGCGCGAGGAACGGCCGGGTGTCGGCGCCGTGGTCGTCGTAGACGTGGTCCTGGTAGCAGTACTCGCCGTCGTCGTAGGCGTCGGTCCCGCCGACGAGCAGCGGTTCGGCGGACCAGCCCTCGCCGTTCTCCAGCGGCGGCGGGGTCGGGTTGTCGCCGTGGAGCGCCGGCGGTCCGGGCGGGGGACTGGCGGTGGCGCCGTCGCGCCCGGCGGCGTCCTCGGTCATACCGGTGGGCTGCGGGGTCGCGCCCAAAGGAGTTTCCATGGCGACACGCAGGGAATGGATTCGGAGATTCCGATTCATCGCCCGGGCAGACCGCAACTCGTGTGTGACCGGCTGTGGTGCTGGAACGCCCCGTCTGCTCGATCGCCAGGACTGCGCCACACCCCAACCGCATCGCAGCTCGTGCTTGAACCCATCATACCGCATGAATCTCCCGCCCGCTCGACGGGGAGCTTCCGAGCGGTCGGTGCAGTTCACGGTCGGGATACAGCCAGCTCCGGGACGTTCCGGAGACCACCAGAGGCCTCGGCTGTCACCGTCGAGCGAACCCCGGACCCTGACCCCTCAGTCGTCGCGGAGGTCCACGGAGTCCGTGCGGGTCCAGGTCTCCTCGTCCACCACTGCGACCGAGTCGGCGCCGAAGACGTAGAGGTGGTCGCCGGCGTACCGGGCGCGCCGGGGAGCCTCGACGTCGACTTCGTGGACCGTCGAGAGGTCGGTTTCGGACAGCACGTAGCCGCCGTCCCGCGTCGGCAGGAAGACCACGTCGTGGCGGGCGTCCCGCATGAACGCGTGGTGGCTCTGCTCGACGGCGGAGTAGCGGGCGTCGAACACCCGCGAGTGGTCGATCCGGGGGTTCTCGGGGTTCGAGACGTCGAAGATGACGGCCTTGACCTTGCCGTCCTCCTCGCCGACGCCCAGCACTCGACCGTCGTCGAGCGGGTGGAGGTACCGCGAGAAGCCCGGCAGCTTCAGCGTGCCGGTCTCCTCGGGGTCGGCCGGACTCGAGAGGTCCAGGACGTGCAGCGGGTCGACCTGTCGGTAGGTGATGACGTAGCCGCGGTCGCCCACGAACCGGACGCCGTACACCCGCTGGCCTTCGCCCATCCCGGTCACGGAGCCGACGATCGAGAGGTCAGAGACGTCCAGCACGTAGACGTCGTTGGCCGACTCGACGCGCGTGCCCTCCCCGACGGTCGTGGCGACGCGGAGGTTGCCGTCGTGGACGTCGAAGGAGAACTGGTCGTTCACGCGCCCGGGGACCGTCCCGGTGGCGACCTCGGCGAGTCCCCCGTCCAGCGAGAGCCGGAGGACGTGGGTCCGCTCCAGGCCGCGCCTGTTGTCCCGGAGGTACGACCGGTAGGCCTCCTCGAGGTCCTCGCGGCGCTCGTCGCGCTCGGCCTCGGGGACGCGCTGGAGCCACCGGTCGACGGTGGCCCGGACCTCCGCGTCGCGGGCGGCCGCCGAGAGGTCGTAGCCCTCGATCTCCTCGAGGTGTGCGACCGCTCGCTGGTCGAGCAGGGCCCGGCCCTTCGAGGACAACAGGAACTCGAGCCGCAGCTCGCCCCGGTCGGCGCGCTCGAGGTAGGTGACGTAGAGCCCGTCGGTGGACATGTACACCGTGGCGTGGCTCCCGCCGACGAACGAGTAGGTGTCACCCACCTCGCCGCCCTCGACGCCGATGGCCGTCGCGGTGTAGGTGACGTCGACCGGCACCGGGCGACGGGGGTGGTAGATCTCGGTGCAGTGGACGGTCTCGTCGGCGACGGGCTCGACGGTGCAGTCGTCGCCGACGGAGTTCCCGACGACGAGGTAGACCCGCCCGTCGTGGAGCCGCGCCGCGGTGACCCGGCCCTCGACGTCCCGTGTCCAGACCTGCTGGGGGTCGTCGGGGTCCGAGACGTCGTAGCCGACGACGGCGTTCTCGGCGAGCACGACCACGCGGTCACCCGCCACGAGCATCCGGCCGGACCGGTGGATCTCCGCCGTCACCTCGGCCTCGCCGGGGTCGGTGGCGTTCACGACGACCGTCTCGTCCAGTCCCCGGTCGTAGGTCCGGCCCCGCTCGTGGACGCGGAACTCCGGCAGGCTGTAGTAGAACCGCCCGTCGACGGTCTTGAGGACGTCGGGCTCGTCGACGCCCTCGACCTGGACGTTGGTCTCGCCGTACCGGACCGCGCCGTCACCGCCGCCTCCGCTGCGGCGGGACGCCGGCGCGCCGTCGTCGGCCTGCTCCACCGCCGTCGGCTGGGCCGTGGTGGCGACGTTGCCGCCGGCGGGGCCGGCGGAGAGGTAGCGGCCCCGCTGGGTGCCGGACTGTACGTACTCCGAGAACGCCGCCTCCGAGTCGGCGGTGACCATCCCGAACGATGCGTTCGTGTCGCCGAGCGGGGCCGCGTCGGGCGCGTCCGCGCCGGGGTCGCCCCCGTCGAGGGACAGCACCATCGCGCCTCCGAGGCTCGCGCCGAGGAGGGCCACGACCACCACCGGAACCGAGGCTCGCATGGGTCCACCGTCGGCGGCTCGGGATAAAGCGCCTCTCCTAACTCAAACGACCGCTTAACCTATCACGACGGCGCGACCGGTCAGTACGCGGCGTGGCCGGTCAGCTCCGAGCCGACCACCAGCTTCTGGATCTCGGTCGTCCCGTCGGGGACGGTCGTCGTGCGGGCGTCCCGGAGGTACCGCTCCACCGGGTGGTCGCTGGACGGTCCCGCTGCGCCGTGGACCCGGACGGCGGCCCCGGCGACGTCGACGGCCCGCTCGGTGGCGTAGCCCTTCGCGAGCGACGAGAGCAGCCGGGCGTCGGCGTGGCCCTCGCCGACGTGGGCGGCTGCGTGCCGCGTGAGCAGCCGGCCGGTCTCGAGACCGGCCTTCATCTCGTACAGGTGCTCCTGGACCAGTTGCGTCCCGGCCATCGGCTCGCCGTCGGCCTCCCGGTCGGTGACGTGGGCCAGCGTGTCCTCGAAGGCGGCCTGCATGATCCCCACCGCCATCGACGCCATGCCGGTGCGCATGTAGGCGAACATCCCGTTCATCGGGTCCCGGCGGGCGAAGATGGGGTTGTCCAGGATATCGGTCGCGCCGTCGGCTGCCATCCGACCGACGGCGCTCGTGAGCTCGTTCTCGACGGGGACCCGGCAGTCGTCGAGGAACAGCTGGCCGGTGGGTGCGCCGCGCCAGCCCAGCTTGTGGAGCTCCCGGGACGCCAGCGAGGTCGTCTCGGCGTCGACGAGAAAGAACCCTCGCTCGCCCGTCTCGGCGTCGGTGGCGAGCACGAGGGCGACGTCGGCGATGGTCGCGTTCGACACCCACGTCTTCTCGCCGTCGAGGACGTACTCGTCGCCGTCGCGGCGGGCCGTGGTGGCGGGGCTCGTGTTGTCGCTCCCGCCGCCGGGCTCCGTGACGGCCAGGCAGCCGATCAGCTCGCCCGCGCGGGCCCGGTCGGCCAGCGCCGACCGCGTCCGCTCGCCGGCGTACGGAACCAGCGACGCCGGGAACGGGAACCCCATCGTGACGACCATCACGAGGCTCGGCCACACCCGGGCGATCTCCTCGACTGCGACGGTGTAGGTCACCGGGTCCGCTACGGTGGCGTCCTCGCCCGCGCCGGGTCCGACGCCGAGCTCGCCCAGCGTCCGCTGGTACTCGACGGCCTCGGCCTTCGAAATCGGCTCGGCGTCGACCTGGGGGAGGTCCGGGGCCACCTCGGACTCCATGAACTCCCGGACCGTCTCGCGGACCTCGCGGT
>CAYWNQ010000031.1:0-14758 GCA_964459695.1 uncultured Halobacteriales archaeon
CGACGCAAGCACGCGACCGAAGGGAGCGCGCGCAGCGAGGCTCCCGAGTCCAGCGTCTCGGGGCTTTCCAGGCGGTGGTGGCGGTCCAGTCCGTGCATGCGGTCGAGCACGAGCATGCGGTCCAGCGCCTCGGGGCTTATCGGCAGTGTGGCGGGCAAGCAAGAGCCTGCGGTCCGCATTGCTGCTGGTAGGCGGGACCCTGCGTCGGTCGCGTCGCGGTCAGGTGTCTCTCGCAATTCGGAGGCGACGACTGCTCGTGGCCGGTGCTGCGGGTCGACGAACACCGGGCGGGCAGAAGACGATCCAGCGCTACCGGAGGTCGAACTTCGCCGCGTCCTCGCCGAAGTCCGTCGGCGGGCTGTCGTGCTCGAGCATCGGAACGGCCGGGACGCCTGTGTTCTCGCCGTCGGTGACTCGGTAGGCCATCGTGACTGTACCCGGTTCGAAACGCCGGAGGCAGATAAAGGTAATGAACGATAATGTTAAAACAGTCGGATGGCATTAATATTCGTTAAGGACGCGACGGACAGGGATTAGTCGCCGCCGGCCGGAGGGCGCGTATGGAGACGAGCGCGGCCCTCGCCGGCCTGGACTGCACTGACTGCGGGGCGGTCCACGACCCGTCCGTGGTCACCCACCGGTGTCCGGACTGCGGCGGCATCCTCGACCCCGGCTACGACCTCGACGCGGTCGACCTGGACGGGGCGACGCTCTCCGGCCGGCCGTTCCGGGACATGTGGCGCTACGCGGAGCTGCTGGCGTTCCCCGCCGAGGCCGCCGTCAGTCTCGGGGAGGGCGCGACGCCGGCGGTCGACTGCCCCGCGCTGGCCGACGAGCTGGGGGTCGCCCGCGTCGTCGTGAAGGACGAGGGCGCCAACCCCACGGGGACGTTCAAGGACCGGGGCCAGGCCGCCGCCGTGACCGCCGCCCGCGAGCACGGCGCCGACGAGGTGGCGCTGGCGACCGCCGGCAACGCGGGCCAGGCCGCCGCCGCCTACGCCGCCCGCGCCGGCCTCGAGGCCCACGTCTTCGTCCCGTCGCGGGCGGGGTTCACGCAGAAGGCGATGGTCAACGTCCACGGCGCGGACATGCGCGTCGTCGAGGGCCGGCTGGACGACGCCGGCGCCGTCCTGGCCGACGCGCTCGCCGACGACGAGGGGTGGTACCCGCTGTCGACCTTCGAGACGCCCTACCGCCACGACGGCAAGAAGACCATCTACTTCGAGCTGGTCGAGCAGCTGGACTGGACGGTCCCGGACCACGTCGTCTTCCCCACGGGCGGCGGCGTGGGGCTGGTCGGGATGGCCAAGGGCGCCCGGGAGTTCGCCACGCTGGGGCTGACCGACGGCGTCCCGGCGTTCCACGCCGCCCAGTCGACCGGCTGCGGGCCGATCGCCGAGGCGTTCGACGACGGGCGCGAGCGCCACGAGCCCTGGGACGTCCCGGACACCATCTGCGCGGGCATCGAGGTCCCCGACCCGGCCGGCTCCGCGCTGGTGCTCGACGCCGTCCGCGAGACCGGCGGCCGGGCCGTCGCGACCGACGACGAACAGATCCTCGACGCCGCCGCCACCGTCGCGAGCCACGAGGGCCTCGAGGTCGGAGCGACCGCCGCCGCGGCGGCGTCGGGCGCGTGGGCCCTGGCCGACGACGGTGCCTTCGACGCCGACGACACGGTCGCGCTTGTCAACACCGGCGCCGGGAACAAGGACGCCGACGTGCTCCGGAGCCACCTGATGGGCCGGGGCGTCTGAGCCCCGGACCACCGGCGACCCCGCCGGATCGTGGTGAGCCCTCACACCACGCAACGGTTTTTCCCGGGCCGGTCCTGGGGCGCCCGTGAGCGTGCTGCCGTCGCTGCTGGCGGGCGTGGTGTTCGGGCTGGCGCTGGCCGCGCCGCCGGGGCCGATGAACGCCATCATCGCCGAGGAGTCGGTGGTCCGCGGGTGGCCGGCGGGCTTCCGGGCGGGCCTCGGCGCGGCGTCGGCCGACGCGACGTTCTTCGTGCTGGCGGCGGTCGGCCTGGTGGCCGTCGTCGAGGCGGTCCCGACGCTGCGGGCCGCGATGGTGTCCGTCGGCGGGCTGCTGATGCTGTACTTCGCCGTCGACGCCGCCCGCGACGCCCGGGCCACGTTCCGGCCGGACGGGGGCCCGGCCGCCGCGGGCAAGGGGTTCCGGAAGGCGTTCGTGCTCGCGCTGACCAACCCCTACCAGATTCTGTTCTGGCTCACGGTCGGGGTCGGCCTCCTCCAGCCGGGGACGGTCGACGTGTTCGCCCACACCCCCTACGTCGGGAGCGCGGCGGCGGGGCTCGTGGTGGTCGAGACCGGCA
Organism: uncultured Halobacteriales archaeon; assembly: GCA_964459695.1. GTDB lineage: Archaea > Halobacteriota > Halobacteria > Halobacteriales > Haloarculaceae > CAYWNQ01. The sequence continues at coordinate 2,333 of CAYWNQ010000031.1, forward strand.
GCCCGGCGCTGCTGGTGGGCTTCTTCGGGGGCATCGGCGTCTGGATCACCGGGTTCCCGGCGGCGCTGGTCGCCGCCGAGCGCCGGCTGGACCGGCTCGCCCCGGCGGTGGCCTACGCCAGCGCCGCGGTGCTGGCCGGCTTCGGGGTCTACTTCCTGGCCGACGGCGGGCCGGCGCTGCTGGCGGCGGCGGGCGAGGGCCTCCGGGCGCTATAGGCCGGGCTCGGCCTCCTCCATGCCGGCGATCTCGTCCTCGAGCCACTCCTTGAACCACCGGACGCGCTTGATGCGCCGGTGGGCGATGGACTCGGCGGTGTCGCTGACGACCCGCTCGACGGCGTCCTCGCCGCGCTCGAGCACCCGGCCGACCATCTCGTTCGCGTCCATGTGGGTCCGGGCCTCGTAGCCCATCCGGAGCAGCATCAGCGCCGTGCCGTTGGCGCCGACCTTGTCGAGCAGGTCGGCCTCCATCATGCAGCGGCTCTCCAGGGAGACGTCCGCCAGGTCGCCCTGGTAGGAGTGCTCGGCGACGGCGTCGCAGACCTCGTCGACGAACGACGGCGGGAAGTCGCCGTGGGTCTCGAGGTACTCGCGGGCGACGCGGGCGCCCTCCTCGGCGTGGGCGTCCTGTTCGGCCTCGAGCTTGGCGATGTCGTGGAACAGCGCCGCGACCCGCGTCACGTCGGCGTTGGCGCCCTCCTGCTCGGCGATGTGGCCCGCCAGGTCGGCGACGTTCCGGATGTGGTTGAACCGGTAGGCCGCCGAGTGCCACGGGTACCACCGCATGCGGCCGCCCTCCTCCTCGTTCTCGACGCTTGCGGCCAGGTAGTCGTGGACGAACGACTCCATCTCCGCGTACTCCTCGGGAGAGACCGGTGACTCACGGATCTCGACGCCCATGGACCTCCCTCCCGTCGCAGGTAGTTGGTTCGCGTGCGTCAATCATCGTGTGAAAGAACGGTCTGTTCCCTTCTTTAGGTTTTCGACAGGACGCCTAAGTCCCCGCCGTGCCTGCTGGACCCCATGACCGAGGCCCGATACCTGGCGGATTCGACGGTCCGGCGGTTCGAGGCGACCGTCGAGCGGACGCTGGAGGACCGCGTCGTCCTCGATTCCACCCACTTCTACCCCGAGGGCGGCGGCCAGCCCGCCGACCGCGGCCGGCTCGCCGCCGACGGGCGGACGTGGGACGTGGTCGACGTGCAGAAGCGCGACACCGTCTACCACCACCTCGACGGCGGCGACTCGCCCGAGCCCGGCGCCGCCGTCGTCGGCGAGCTCGACTGGGAGCGCCGCCACGCCCACATGCGCTACCACACCGCCCAGCACCTGGTGTCGGCGGTGCTCCTCGAGGAGTTCGACGCCCCCACGACGGGCAACCAGCTGTACGCCGACCGGGCCCGCATCGACGTGGCCCGCGACCGGTTCACGGAGACGGACCTGGCCGACCTGGAGACGCGGCTGAACGAGCTGGTCGACGCCGCGCTGCCGGTCGAGTGGTACACGATGGACCGCGAACGCGCCGAGACCACCCTCGACACCGAGCGGACTCGCATCGACCTCCTGCCCGACTCGATCACGGAGCTGCGGATCGTCGAGATCGGCCGGGAGGGGGCGGACCCGGACGGCGTCGTCGACCGCACGGCCTGTGCGGGCACCCACGTGGCCTCGACCGACGCGGTCGGCGCCGTGTCGGTCGAGGGTCGCAGCTCCCAGGGCAGCGACGAGGAACGGGTGCGGTTCACGCTGGCCGACGGCTGAGACGTGGCGCGCACGGCGGCGAGCCGAACGTCCTCGCGAGGGCCCGGCGGCTTCGTGCCCGTCTGCACGGGGGCGACGGCGACAGCGTGACAAGTATGGTCCCGAGCGACAGCTTCTTGTACGAGCTTCCAGCGAGCGGGGATTTATTGACGTAGCCCTCCAACCAGGAGGCATGAACGTCCGGGAAGCGACCGAGGGCGACGCCGAGGCGATCCGAGAGGTGGCCGAGACCTCGCTGGGAGCCTCCTACACGCTGCCGCCGTCGGCCATCGTGGCGGCGGTCGAGGAGTGGTACGGCGACGAGGCCTTCGCCGAGAAACTGGCCGACGACGACCGGCTGTACCTCGTGGCCGAGGACGACGGCGAGCTGGCCGGGTTCTCCGAGAGCGAGGTCGTCGCCGACCAGGGCGACATCCTCTGGCTCCACGTCGCGCCGTTCCACCGCGGGAAGGGCATCGGCGTCGACCTGTTCGAGGAGACCTGGGCGGCACTCGAGGACCGCGGCGTCGAGTCCGTCCGGGGGATGGTGCTGGCCGACAACCAGGAGGGCAACGACTTCTACGAGGCCCAGGGCCTCCAGCGCGCCGGCGAGCGCGAGGTCGAGATCGACGACCGCGACTACCGCGAGAACGTCTACGTCTCCGAGGACACCGTCGAGCTCGGGCCCGTCACCGACGAGGACGGCCGGGAGGTGTACGTCGACCGCGGCGACTCCATCCGCGGCGACGAGGGCGTGTTCCACGTGGTCTACGCCGACCGCGGGCGCGAGACCAAGTGGGGCTACTTCTGTGCGAACTGCGACACGCTGGTGACGACGATGAGCTCCATGGGCGCCGTGGAGTGCAGCAACTGCGCCAACGTCTCGAAGCCGACGCGGTGGGACGCCGCCTACATGTAGCCCCGGGCGGTCGGCGTCGCCCGCTCACCGCAGCGCCCGGAAGACGCTGCCGCAGGTCGCCGGGTCGACGTCGACGTCCTCGGGCGGCCAGGCCACCAGCGCCGCGAGGTAGACCAGCACCTGCTCCCAGGCGTGGGGCTGGGAGACGATCGACCGGACCTCGCCGTCGAAGACCTTCCAGGCCTCGCCCATCACCAGCGTGTCCGGCTCGGCGTGGTGGTCGGCGATCCACTCGATGCCGGCCCGCACGTCCCCGAGACTCCCCGGCCCGTCCGCTCGGCGGGCCATCGCCAGCGGGACGAGCCCCTTCACCTCGTACTGGCCGGTCGTCGGCGTCGCCGCCGACGCCTCGTCGGTGCCGGCGTCGAACGCCGGCGAGACGGTCTCCCAGACCGTGTCCAGGTGGCTGCGGATGCGGGGGTGGTCGAAGGGGTTCTCGACCGCCGGCTCCTCGCCGAGCGCGCCGGTCGCGGGATCGGTGTACGGCGTGAAGCAGGTCGGCCACGCCAGCGTCGCCTGCGGGAACCCGATGCCGCCGTCGGTCAGGCCGTAGGCGCCGGCGGCCTCGTCGTACAGCTCGGCGTCGATGGCACGACCCAGCTCGTGCTGGCGGGCCTCGTACCGGTCGGCGTCGGCCCCACAGGGGAACGGCACCGAGCCGTCGCCGGCCGCGAGGGCCCGGGCAGCCCGGGTCGCCGACCGGAGGCCGAGCCAGGCCGCCGACGCCCCCACCACCGTTTGGGACGGGACGAACCGGTCGTCCTCCCAGGCGGTGCACTGGAGCCCGGTCCGTGGGTCGCGACACGTCACCAGGTAGTCGGCGGCGCGGCGGATCGCGGGGTAGACGTCCCGCAGGTACGCCCCGTCGCCGGTCACCCGGTAGTGGTCCCACATCGTCCAGACCGTGTAGCCGGTCTCGTCGATCTCGTAGGGGATGGGACCGCCGGCGACGCCGTCGCCGTAGTAGTTCATCGCCCAGTTGCCCGGCGGCGTGTCGGCGTGGCTCGGGCGCGGGTCGTCGGCGCGCTGCTGGACGTCGGCGTACCACCGGTTGCGCGCGTCGACCCAGTCGTGGAGGCCGAGCAGCTCCAGCACGTAGTTGAAGAACGCCCCGTCGCGGGGCCAGTCCTCGCCGTACGGTGCCTGGGTGGCGATGGAGGCGACCACGGCGCCCTCCCGGGGGTCGTAGAGGCTCGCCAGGGTGACGAGCGCCCGCCGACACAGCGTCCGGACCCGCGGGTCGTCGGTGGCCGGCATCGGGGCGTCGGCGAGCAGGTCGGCGAGCCAGGACTCCTTGCGGGCCACGAGGCGGCCGGCCGGCGCGTCCCGGACCCGGTCCAGCTCCGCGAGGGCGGCGTCGGAGGTGTGGCCGGCGGCCAGCACGACGGTCTCGGTGGCCACGTTCCCCCGGAACGACAGCTCGGTCGACAGCGCGCCCGTGGTCCGGCCGACGTGGACGTCGTTCCCGCCGAGCGTCCCGGTGCTGGCGTCCCGATAGGCGTCCGCCGGGACGCCGACCTGGCCCCCGACAGAGGTGGGCTCGGACCCGTCGGCGCCGACCTGGTGGCCGTCGCTCCCGCCCGCGAGGCCCATCGCGACGGCGACGCGCTGGGGCTGGCTGGTCGAGGCGTCGACGCCGCCGGCCCGGTGGACGATGGCGTCGGCGTCGGCACGGTAGCGCGCGACGTCGTGGCTGGTCGACTCGAGGCACCAGTCCTGGACCGGGAGCTGCGGGAGCTTCGACGTCACGAGGGTGCAGTTCTCGTAGCTCACCAGCGTCACCGACGGCCTGTCGGCCGGCGGGCCCCGGTGGACGACCCGCACGCGCCGGACGAGGGCGTCGGACTGGTCGGTCTCCTCGCCCACGCGACCCCCAAGCGGCACCAGGTCCCGGACCTCGACCCGGAGGTCGCGGTCGGGATGGTCGAACCGGGTCACGACCACGTCGGTGAACCGCCCGTCGCGGTCCTCGCCCGGTTCGACCCCGTCGGCGTACCGCTGCTCGACGTCCCACTCGCGCAGCCAGGTCGTCTCGTAGCCGTCGCCGTCGTCGAGCGCCAGCCCGAGGAACGCGCCGTCGTTGGGCGCGACCCGGATCTCGTGGTCGGGACCGCGGCCGCGGGCGTAGTAGTCGACCTGGTCGTAGTAGGAGGGCCGCGGCCACCGGAACACGCTCACGGTGCCGTCGCCGGTCAGCCCCACCGCGAGGCGCCCGTTGGCGGTCTGGGCGTTGACGTCCGTCGGGCCGTATATCTCGCGCTGGTCCGGTCGGACGCACTCCGCCACGTCCGTCACCGCCGTCGTCGGGTCGGTGACCGCCCGGTCGGCGTACCACCCGTTCCGGGCGGCGGTCGTCGCCGGCACCGCCCCGTCGCCGGCCGGCAGGTCGAGGCCGTCACCGCCGGGGAGCCCGAAGTCGCCGAGCCCCGGCAGCACGGCACCCGCGCCGAGCGCCCGCAGGACCGACCGACGCTCCACCGACTCGTGCTGCCCGTCCCGTGGGTCCCCGTCCATGCGTTCCGCCTGTGATGACGCCCCCGTACCCTTTCTGCCGGCCATCTCTGTCCTTTGAAACGTGTTCACAGGTCACGCGCTCCCGCCGGCTGCCGGTCCCGGCCGCCGGCGGAACGCCCTTGGCCCTCCCACCCGGACGAGCGACCGTGACCCGAGACGACCCGCCGGGCGGTCCCCGCCGTGACGGCATGCCGACGCTCGGCCTCGGCACCTGGCAGAACACCGACCACGACCAGTGCGTCGAGAGCGTCCGCACGGCGCTCTCGACCGGCTACCGCCACGTCGACACCGCCCAGGCGTACGGCAACGAGGACGCCGTCGGCGAGGGCATCGCCGCCGCCGACGTCGACCGCGACGACGTCTTCCTCGCGACGAAGGTCTGGATCGACCGGCTCGACCGCGAGAGCGTCCTGTCCTCGGTCGAGGAGAGCCTCGAGCGCCTCGGCACCGACTACCTCGACATGCTGTACGTCCACTGGCCGGCGGGGAGCTACGACCCCGCCGAGACCCTGCCCGCCGTCGCCGAGCTCGTCGACCGTGGCCGGGTCCGCCACGCCGGCGTGAGCAACTTCGAGCCCGAGCACCTCGAGCGCGCCACCGAGGAGTGGAGTGTGGTGCCGTTCGCCAACCAGTTCGAGTGCCACCCGCTGCTGCCCCGCTCCGAGCTCCGGGAGTACTGCCGGGCCCACGACGTCTCCGTGGTCGCGTACTCGCCGCTGGCCCGCGGCGACGTCTTCGACGTCCCCGAGATCCGCGAGGTGGCCGACCGCCACGGCGCCAGCCCGGCGCAGGTCAGCCTCGCCTGGCTCCGCGAGAAGGGCGTCGCCGCCATCCCGAAGGCCACCGGTGCCGACCACGTCCGGGACAACTGGGCGTCGCTGGAGCTCGACCTGGACGAGGGGGACGTCGCACGCATCGACGACGTCGACCGGCGCGAGCGGCAGGTCCAGCCCGACTTCGCGCCCGACGCCTGGGGGTGAGAGGCGTTCCGGGCAGTGGTGGCGGTCCAGAGTGAGCGTGCGGTCCAGCGCCTCGAGGGCGCATCAGGTCTCCGACCGAACCCGGATGACTCTCCGGAGCGCGAGGCCGGAACCTTCACGTGCGGCGGGGGCGACGCCCCGCCAACATGGCCACCCGGCAGCGCGGGGGCCTCGTGGCCGCCGTCAGGGTCGACCTGGTCCGGCTCCACGAGACCTGGATGGAGCTCCTCTTCCCCCGCCAGCGCGACCCCGAGCACTCGGTGCTGGGCAAGTGGCAGCCGACGACCACGAGCGGTCGGGTGGCCTACCGGCTGTGGGGCGCCGTCGGGGTGCCGGTGGTCGGCGTGCTCTACCCGCTGCTCCTGCTGGGCTTTGCGACCCGGTTCTACAGCCGCCGGTTCGACAGCGTCGAGACCCGGCTGGGACTCGGCGGCGTGGTCCTGCTGGCCGTGGTGGTCTGGGGCGCGCTCACCGTGCTCGCCCGGTTCCAGTTCTCGACCGAGGGGTTCCTCGCGGTGGCCGCCGCGAGCGCGGTCGCCGTGGTGTCGGCGGGGCTGGCCGTCGTCTTCTCGAGGGTCGGCGGGCGCGCGACCACGGTCCTGATCGCCTACCCGTTCGCGATGACGGCCATCTTCCTGCCGCCGGTGGTGGCCGCCGTCTTCGGCCTGGACCCCGCCGGCGTGCTGCCGTCGACGAAGGACCTGGCGCGGACCGTCCGGGACGCGCTGCCGGCGGCCATCTCGGACCCGATCACCGACCGGTTCGACTTCACCAACGTGACGCTGGTGCTCATCTGGGTGCTTATCTCGGTGCCGCTCGGGTGGCTGCTGGGCGCCGTCGTGACCCTGGCCGACCTCGTCCGGCCGGCCGACGACGAGGACGAGACCGGGGCCGCGGGCGAGTGAGCCCGACGCGCACTGCGCAACCTATAAACGACGGACTCCCCTTCGGCCCGTAGATGCAGCGGGCCAGCCAGTCCCAGGACTTCTCGCGGGTGCTCTCCTCGATGTGCACCGAGCCCCACCCCGCGGCACGGGAGGCCGCCGAGGAGTTCCTCGCCACGAACCCGGGGGACCCGGGCACCTACGAGACGGTGGCGGCCCTCGAGCGCGAGGCCGTCGACCTGCTGGGCACCGTCGCCGGGCTCGACGACCCGGCGGGCTACGTGGCCTCCGGGGGCACCGAGGCCAACATCCAGGCGGTCCGCATCGCGCGCAACCGGGCGGCGACGCGCGACCCGAACGTGGTGGTCCCGGCCTCGGCACACTTCTCGTTCCAGAAGGCCGCCGAGGTGCTGGGCGTCGAGACCCGCGTGGCGCCGCTGGAGGACTACACCGTCAACCTCGACGGCGTCGCCGAGCTGGTGGACGACGAGACCGCGCTGGTGGTCGGCGTCGCCGGGTCCACTGAGTACGGCCGGGTCGACCCCGTCCCCGCGCTGGCGGAGATGGCCGCCGACGCCGGCGCGCTCTGTCACGTCGACGCCGCGTGGGGCGGGTTCGTGCTGCCGTTCACCCAGTTCGACTGGGACTTCAGCCACGCCGACGTCGACACGATGACCATCGATCCCCACAAGATGGGTCGGGCGGTGGTGCCCGCCGGCGGACTGCTCGCCCGGGGACCGGAGCTGCTCGACGAGCTCTCCATCGACACGCCGTACCTGGAGTCGACCTCCCAGGTGACGCTCACCGGCACCCGGTCGGGCGCGGGCGTCGCGAGCGCGGTGGCCGCGATGGAGGCGCTGTGGCCCGACGGCTACCGGCGCCAGTACCGCCGGGCCCAGGCCAACGCCGACTGGCTCGCCGCCGAGCTCCGCGACCGGGAGTACGACGTGGTCGACCCGGTGTTGCCGGTCGTCGCCGCCGACCTCGGCGACGCGGTCGTCGAGTCGGTCCGGGACGAGGGCTGGCGGCTCTCGCGCACCCAGGCCGGCGAGGCGCGCGTGGTCTGCATGCCCCACGTGACCCGCGAGATGCTCGGGGAGTTCCTCGCCGACCTCGACCGGCTGGACTGAGCGGCGCCGCCGGGTCGAACCACCAGGCCTATCCGGGGGGCCTCCCGACCTGCCGGGCCGTGCTGGCCGGCGCCCCGCCACCGACCGCGCTCGGCCTCCTGGGTCCCTCGTTCCACCCCGTCGAGGAGGCCGTCAGGACCGCGACGGGGCCGCTGGGGCTCGTCATCGTCGGCGTCTACTCGTTCCTCATCGCCGTCGTCCTGCCGCTGCCCAGCGAGGTGGTGCTCTACGCGCCGCTCTCCCTCGGATTGCCGGAGGTCGTCGAGACGGCGCTCGTCATCCTCGTCTCGGGCACCGGCAAGGCGCTGGGCAGCGTCGTCGCGTTCAACGTCGGCCACAAGGCGTCCCGCGCGGGCCCCGTCATCCGGTTCCTCCGGCGCTCTCGGTTCGACGTGGTCGAGTGGTCCGAGCGCCGCAGCGTCGAACTGGCCCGGGAGTACGGCTACGGCGGCCTGGCGCTCGCGCTGTGCGTGCCGGGCTTCCCCGACACCATCTCCATCTACGCCTTCTCGGTGCTGGAGGAGGACTACGTCAAGTTCGCGCTGGCGACCTTCGCCGGCAGCGTGGGCCGGCTGCTCGTCTTCCTCGCGGGCTTCCGACTGGTGTTCGCGCTGGGCTGAGGACGGGCCAGCGCGAGATCGCCTGGCGCCGGCGAACCAGCGGGATTTAGTCCCTGCCCCGCCGAGCGGTGGCCATGAGCCGCGACGCCTTCCCGACCGACCGGCCCGCGGTGGTCACCTGCGGGCTGCCGTACGCCAACGGCGACCTCCACGTCGGCCACCTCCGGGGCTACGTCAGCGCCGACGCGTTCAACCGGGCCCTCCGCACGCTGGGCCAGCAGTCGATCTACGTCTGCGGCTCGGACATGCACGGGACGCCCGTGGCCGTCAACGCCGAGGAGGCCGGGGTCGACCCCGAGACGTTCGCGCTGGAGTGGCACGAGCAGTACCGCGAGACGTTCCCCGAGTTCGGCGTCGACTTCGACAACTACGGCCACACCCACGACGAGACCAACGTCGAGCTCACCCGGGAGATCGTCCGGACGCTCGACGAGCGGGGCTACGTCTACGAGGACGAGGTGCTCGTGGCCCACGACCCCGGCGCCGACCAGTACCTCCCGGACCGGTACGTCGAGGGGATCTGTCCGTACTGCGGCGCCCGCGCCAGGGGCGACGAGTGCGACGAGGGCTGCCAGCGCCACCTCGAGCCCGGCGAGATCGAGGACCCGGTCAGCGCCATCACCGGCAACCCCGCCGAGTACCGCGAGCGCACCCACAAGTTCTTCGCCGTCTCGGAGTTCGCCGACTACCTCGCGGAGTTCCTCGACGGTCTCGAGGGCACCCCCAACGCCCGCAACCAGCCCCGCCAGTGGCTCGAGGAGGGCCTCCAGGACTGGTGCATCACGCGGGACATGGACTGGGGCATCGACTACCCCGACGAGGGCGCCGACGACATCGTGCTGTACGTCTGGGTCGACGCACCCGTCGAGTACGTGTCCTCGACCAAGCAGTACTCCGAGCGCGTCGGCGCCGACGCGTACGACTGGGAGCGCGTGTGGAAGGACGACGGCGTCCCCGCGAGCGACGCGAGCGGGAGCTCGCCGGACGAGCGCGGCGAGTCCGGCGGCGAGATCGTCCACGTCATCGGCCGGGACATCATCCAGCACCACACCGTCTTCTGGCCGGCGATGCTCGAGGGCGCCGGCTACAACGCCCCTCGGGCCGTCGCCGCCACGGGGTTCATCACCATCGAGGGCAAGGGCCTCTCGACCAGCCGGAACCGGGCGGTCTGGGCCGACGAGTACCTCGAGGCCGGCTTCCACCCCGACCTGCTGCGGTACTACCTCACCACCACCGGCGGGCTCCAGCAGGACATCGACTTCTCGTGGGGCAAGTTCCGCGAGAAGGTCAACGGCGAGCTGGTCGGCACCGTCGGCAACTTCCTCTACCGGAGCCTGCTGTTCGCCCACCGCAACTACGGCGGCACGCCCGACGCCGAGGTGAGCGAGGAGGTCGCCGACCGCATCGAGGACGCCACGGCGGCGGTCCGGGCGGGCGTCAACGACTACTCGCCGCGCGACGTCGGCGCAGCCGCCGTGGAGCTGGCTGGCTTCGGCAACGAGTACATCCAGCGCCACGAGCCCTGGCGGCTGGTCGACGAGGACCCGGCGGCCGCCGAGCAGGTGCTGCGGGACTGCGTCCAGATCGCCAAGGCCGTCGCCGTGCTGTTCGAACCGATAATCCCGGACAAGGCCGCGGCGCTGTGGGCCCAGCTCGGCGAGGACGGCAGCGTCCACGAGACCCGGCTCGACGACGCTCTGGCCCCGCCGCCGGCGTCGTTCGACGAGCCCTCAGAGCTGTTCGAGACCGTCGAGGAGGACCGCGTCGAGGAGCTGACCGCCGAGCTCGAGGCCCGCGTCGCGGCCGCCGAGGAGCCGGACGACGCGGCCGCCGAAGACGGCGACACCGACGGCGGTGACGGCGACCACGACGCCGACCAGGACGGTGACGACAACGGGGCCCCTGTCGACCTCGAGCCGCTCGCCGACGAGCGGATCAGCTTCGAGGCGTTCCAGGAGCTCGACGTGCGCGTCGGCCGCATCGAGACCGCCGAGGGCATCGAGGGCGCCGACGAGCTCGTCCGCCTGGAGGTCGACCTCGGCGTCGAGACCCGCCAGATCGTCGCCGGGCTCAAGCAGCTCCACGACGTCGACTCGCTGCCCGGGACCCGCGTGGTCGTACTCGCGAACCTCGAGACGGCCGAGCTGTTCGGCGTCGAGTCGAACGGCATGGTGCTGGCCGCCGGCGACCAGGCCGACCTGCTGACGACCGTCGACGACGCACGGCCCGGCGAGCGGGTTCGGTAGGGAGTAATCTCCGAGTCCACCGCCGGAACGCCCCGAGGCGCTGGACTCGGGCGTCCCACACTGCGCTCCTCACGTCAGTCGCTGGCGCTCCGTCGGTGCGGTCGCGGTCCACCGAGGTCTTCGCGGTCCATCGCGCGAGACCTCAGAGCGTCACCGCTTTGAGGCCGCGTCCCCCAGTCAGCCCATGTCCGACGACGAGGACGAGTGGGCCGTCTCGCTCGAGGACCTCGCCGACGACGAGGAGGAGGAACGCGGACGCCTCGAGCCGGGGACCATCGGCCTCGAGAACGCGGCGTTCGTCCTGCTGGGCGCGGCGGTGACGCTCCTCGCCCTGGCCCTCGTGGTGCTCTGACCCCGAACCGTTTTGCCCCGTCCACCCCAAGACGGGCCATGGTCGACGTCTTCGGCCAGCCCCTGTCGGTGGTTCTGCTGCTGGCGGGAGCGGCGCTCGTCGTCGGCGAGGCGCTCGCCCCGGGAGCACACCTCATCGTCCTGGGCATCGCGCTGCTCGCGGCGGGGCTGGTCGGCATCGCGCTGCCGTCGTCGGTCGGCGCCTTCGCGCCGCTGGTGATGGCCGGGGTCGCCATCGCCGCCGCGGCGGCGACCCTGTACGCCTACCGGCAGTTCGACGTCTACGGGCCGTCCGACGGGGCCCGGACCTCCGACTCGGCGTCGCTGCGGGGCCAGGCGGGCCGGGTCACCCAGCGGGTCACCGAGACCGGCGGGGAGGTCAAGCTCGACGACGGGGGATTCAGCCCACACTACCGTGCCCGGGCGTTCGACGGCGAGATCGCCACCGGCTCGCGGGTCATCGTGGTCGACCCCGGCGGCGGCAACGTGGTGACCGTCGCCGCGCTGGACGCCGTCGAGGACGACATCGACCGGGAGCTGTCGGCGGGCGGCGACGACGAGGACGACGCCGAGACGGCCTGACGGGGTCGCTCACTGGCGGCTCGTCGGTGTCGCAGCACCGGGCCAACAATTATTGCCGGACCGTACCAAGGTCCGGTGATGTACCCACTCCAGGAGTTCGGGAACGTCGTCGTTCCCGTCGTCACCCTCATCGCCCTCGTCATCGCCGTCGCTGCCATCTACAGCGCCGTGGTCATCGTCCAGGCCTACCAGAAGAAGGCCTACACCCGGTTCGGCGAGTACCAGCGGCTGCTCGAGCCCGGCATCGCGTTCGTCTGGCCGTTCGTCTCGAAGACCTACACCTTCGACATGCGGACCCAGACGCTGGACGTGCCCCGACAGGAGGCGATCACCCGGGACAACTCGCCGGTGACCGCCGACGCCGTCGTCTACATCAAGGTGATGGACGCCAAGAAGGCGTTCCTCGAGGTCGACGACTACAAGCGCGCCGTCTCGAACCTCGCCCAGACCACGCTCCGTGC
>CAYWNQ010000032.1:0-14745 GCA_964459695.1 uncultured Halobacteriales archaeon
GGCGGTGGCGGCGGCCAGCACCCCGGCGCTCCCGACGGCGAACGCCGCGTACAGCGTCGGGCGCCCGGCCGCCGACGCCGCGGCGAACGCGACGCCGAGGACGACCAGGACCGCGAACACGGCGGCGCCCCGGCCCATCGGGACCGCTCGCGCGGCTCCGCCGTCGACCCCCGGCCGGGCGGTGGTGTCCCCCACGGCGGTCACCCCGACAGCGACAGCGGCCCGAGCGCGGCCCGGGGCTCGGCGTGGGCCAGCACGCGGTCGGGGACCGCGCCGCCCTCGTTCACCACGACCGGGTCGATCGGTTCGAGTCCGGCGGCCCGCAGCGCCCGCCGGCCGGGCTCGGTCGCGAAGTACTCCACCCACCGCGCGCCGGCCTCGGGCGCCGGGGCCACGTCGGGTACCGTCAGCCCGTAGGCGATGGGGGCGCCGACGTACGTCCCCGTGGCGGTCTCGACCGACGCCCCGGCGTAGTGGCGGGCGTACCGACCGGTCGCCACCGAGAGGTCGACCTCGGGCTGGAGGTCGATCCAGGGGAGGCCGCTCGTCGCGGCCAGCGACCGGTAGTAGATGACGTAGTCGAGCTTGCCGGCCTCCAGGGGCGCCGTCAGCCGCGCCTCGGTGTCGGTGGGCACCGTCGAGTTGGCCCGGAGCGCCCGGTAGGTGGCGTCGTCGTACAGCCGCGAGCCCTCGAACTCGCGGGCGCCGAGCTGCAGGGTCTGCACCGCGCGGTAGCCGCCCGGGTCCGCCGCGGGGTCGGAGTGGCCGACGGTGACGCCGTCGCGGCTCAGCACCTCCCACCAGTTGTCCCGTGCGATCTCGCCGGCACCCGGGGCGCCGGGCCGGTACTGCAGCGCCATGGCGTTGGTCGCGAACGCCGCGACCCAGTCGCCGTACGCGGGCAGGAGCATGTCCCGGACGAGCCGGACGTCCGACACGCCGAGCACCGAGGCCGTCCGGCCGAGGTCGGTGATCTTCCGGGTGGAGGCGACCGACCCCCTCGCCTCGCGGGTGACGTCGACGCCGGTCTCGGCCTCGAACCGCGGCTCGGCGGCGGCGAACGGCGGGGCGAGGCTCCCGGCGTGGAAGACGGTGATGGCGTCGCCGCCGCCCCGGCCCGCGACGCGGGTGCAGCCGGCGAGCCCGGCGGTCGCCGCGGCGCCGCCGGCGGCCAGCACCGCGCGCCGGGTGCGTTGTGTCGCCATCGATACAACGCCACCGTTGTACCGATCCGGACATAACGGTTTTGGTGGTCCGGCGGCTGGCTGGCGACATGGACGCCGACGTGGAGACCCGGCTGGCGGCCGACGGGGTGACCTTCGCGGCCCGGGACGCCGAGCTCCTCCGGGCCGTCGACGAGGCGGGCTCGCTCAACGCCGCCGCGGCGGAGCTGGGCCGGTCGCGGGCCCGCGCCCACGAGCGCCTCGACGAGCTCGAGGCGGCGTTCGGCGACCTGGTGGAGTCCACCCGCGGGGGCGCCGGCGGCGGCGGGTCGCGGCTGACGGCGGGGGCGTCGGCGCTGCTGGCCCGGTTCGACCGCCTCGCCGCCACGCTGGATGGCGTCGCCGCGGCCGCCGAGGCGGTGCTGGACGGTACGGTGGACGGGCGGACGGGCGAGCTCGCCGCCGTCGAGACGCCCGCTGGCCCGCTCCGGGCGCTGGCGCCGTCCGCCGAGGTCGGCGACCCGGCCGCGGTGACGGTCCGGGCCGACACGGTGACCCTGCACGATCCCGCCGCGGCTCCGGCGCCGGACGCCACCAGCGCGCGCAACCGCCTCGAGGGCACGGTGGCCGACGTCGAGCACGGCGTCGCGGTCGCCCGGGTCGACGTCGACGTCGGCCCGACGACGCTCCCGGCGCTGGTCACCGCCGACAGCGCCGACCGCCTCGACCTCGCCCCCGGCCGGACCGTCGTCGCGTCGTTCAAGGCGACCGCCACGCGGGCGACCACGCGGTGACGGCCCGGCGACCGGCCGATACGTCCGCGGGGCGACCGGTGGCGGTCGCGACCGAGGCCGACGCCACGACCGGCCGGTAGCTGCCGGCCGAACGATTAGGAGGGCCGGCCCCGCTGGCCCAGCCATGGCACTGACGCAGGGGACGGCGCTCGTCACGGGCGCCTCGGCGGGCATCGGGCGGGCACTGGCCGACCGGTTCGCGAGCGAGGGCCACGACGTGGTGCTGGTCGCGCGCCGGGAGGAGCGGCTGCGGGAGATCGCCGACGAGGTGGCCGACGACCACGGCGTCGCGGCCCACGTGGCGCCGGCCGACCTCTCGGTCCGGTCGAACCGCGACGCGCTCTACGAGGAGGTCCGCGACCGCGAATTGGCGGTCGACTACCTGGTCAACAACGTCGGCATCGGCACCCAGGGCCGGTTCACGGACGTCGACCTCGACCGGGAGCTCGACCAGGTCGCCCTCAACGTCGCGACGCCGACCCACCTCACCAAGCTGTTCGGCGCCGACATGGTCGACCGGGGTCACGGCGGCGTGCTCAACGTGGCCTCGACGGCGGCGTTCCAGCCCGGGCCGTACATGGCGGTGTACTACGCCTCGAAGGCCTACCAGGTGTCGCTCTCGCAGGCGCTCCACGAGGAGCTGGGCGACGACGGCGTCACCGTGACCGCACTGTGTCCCGGGCCGGTGGCGACGGAGTTCCAGGAGCGCGCGGACAACGAAGACACCACCATCGGCAGCGAGGGGGCGGGCCTGCTCCGGTGGTGGGAGCCCGACCAGGTCGCCCGCGCGGGCTACCGCGGGCTGGCGAAGGGCCAGGCCGTGACGACGCTGGGCATCGAGAACGCACTCATCCGCCGGCTGAGCGGCGTGCTCCCGTCGGGCGTGTCGCGGAAGCTCGCCGCGGACATGAACCGGTAGCGGGCCGCGTGGCTACCCCCGCGGGTCGGCGTCCGGGCCGGGGTAGGGCTCGCCGTGGACGGCCTCGTACAGCGGCTCGGGGTCGAACACCCGGGCGAACGCGGCGGGCTCGCGGACGCTCACGTCCAGCTGCCGCCGGAGCGACGCCCCCGCGGCGGCGGTCGTGAGCGCCGTGTCGAACGTGAGCAGGTGGGCGGCGTCGCCGGCGTGGGCCGCCGCCAGGCCGGGGTGGTCGCCGGGCTCCTGGTCGACGACCTCGGCGGCGTCGGCGAGCGTCCGGCGGTGGTCGGCGGCCAGGTCGGCGTCGGCCAGGGCGCCGACGACGGCCTCGGCGTCGTCGAGCAGCGGTTCGGTCGCGACCAGCGTCAGCCACGAGTGCCGGCGGACGTGGTCCAGCGCCTCACGGGCGGCGTCGCCGACCAGGAGGTCCGCGGCGAGGACGTCGGCGTCGGCGACGACCCGCGTCGCGTCGCTCACCGCTGGGCGCGCCGGTCGGCGAGCGCGCTGGTCACGTCGTCGGCCGTGATCGGGCGCCACTCCTCGGCGCGCTCGAACAGGTCCGCCCAGGTGGGGGCGGCCATCAGTCGTCGACGACGACCTCGACGGGCTCCGCCTCGTCGGCGGGCGCGTCGGGGCCCTCGCTGCCGGCGCCGCGCTGCTGGTACAGCAGGGCGCCGGCGACCGCCAGCACCACCCACGACCGCCAGTTGGCCAGGTTCAGCGTGTAGCCGACGCCGAAGGGCTTGTCCACGAGCATCCCCTCGTCGGGCTGCCAGTACGCCGAGAGCATCCGCCCGAGGGAGGGCCGCTCGAAGTTGTACGGGACGCCGAGCAGTTCGCCGGAGGTGGGCTTGTCGGCCATGACCGGGGATACGGCGTGGCGGGATAAGGGGTTTCTGGTCGGCCGGGGGCTCACACCAGATCGACGCCGAACGCCCGCTCGGCGTTGCGGTGGAGGAACGCCGCCGCCGTCTCGTCGTCGAGGTCGAGGGCGGCCAGCCCCGACAGGCAGTCGCCGGGCTGGATCATCGGGTAGTTGGTGCCGAACAGCACCTTATCGCGCCCGTCGCCGGTCATGAACTCGACGAACTCCTCGGGGTAGCGCTTGGGCTTGTAGGCCGACGTGTCGACGTAGACGTCCCGGTACTTGCGCGCCAGCGCGAGCATCTCGCCGGTCCAGGGGTGGCCGATGTGGCCGGCGACGACCGTGAGGTCGGGGAACTCCCGCAGCACGGTGTCGAGGTACGGGATGGGCCGGCCGGGCTCGGAGGGCTTCAGCGGCCCCGTGTGGCCGACCTGGAGGCAGACGGGCACGTCCTGCTCGACGCACTCGGCGTAGACGGGGTAGTAGCGCCGGTCGTCGGGCGGCAGCTCCCACAGCCACGGCACCAGCCGGACGCCGACGAATCCCAGCTCCTCGACGCACCGGCGGACCTCGGCGACGGCGTCGGTGGGCCGGTCCAGCGGCACCGCGCCGACGCCCACGAACAGGTCGGGGTGGCGGTCGACGAGGTCGGCCACGAAGTCGTTGCCGAGCAGCGGTCCGTCCGGCCCCCACCACGCCGACAGGACGGCGGCGTCGACGCCGGCGTTCTCGAACGCCTGGACCGTCCACTCCACCGGAATCTCCGGCACGGCGGCTTCGTCCTGCCACCGCCGGAGCGACGCGAACATCTCCCGGGCCAGGAACGCCTCGGTGGGCTGTTGCATCCAGGCGTCGACGACCGGGACGTCCTCGTGGGGCCGGGTCATTCCAGGTACCCCAGGTCCCGGAGCCGGCGTTCGGTCTCGTCGTCGAACTCGACCTCGGGCAGCGCCCGGTCGGAGGCCAGCACGAACTCGAGGTGGTCGTCCAGCAGCGCCTGGAACCGCTCGGCGACGTCCGTGCACTCGGCGACCAGGTTCTCGGTCTCGCCGGGGTCGGCGTCCCGGTCGTACAGCTCGGTGGTGCCGGTCTCGCGGTCCCAGATGTACTTCCAGCGGTCGTCCTGGACGGCGAACTTGTAGTCCTCGCCCTTGGTGTTCTCGCTGATGACGTGGTCGCGCTCGCGTGGCTCGAACAGCGACGTCCCGCAGTAGTTGTCCGGCGGCGCCACGCCGACCAGGTCACAGACCGTCGGCGCCACGTCGAGCAGCTCGGCGCGCCGGGGCGCCGGGACGGCGTCGCCCGCGACCACGAGCGGCACGTCCAGCACCTCGTCGTACATCGTGTAGGTGTGGCTGTAGCCGCCGTGGTCGGCGAACTCCTCGCCGTGGTCCGCCGTGACGATCGTGACGAACTCGGCCGGCGCCGCGCGCTCGAACGCCTCGACGAGCCGGCCGACGTGGTGGTCGGTGTACCGGGTCTCGCCGTCGTAGAGGTCGACGAGGGTCCGGTGCTCGTCGTCGGTCAGCTCGTCGGGCTCGTCGAGCATCTTGCGGCGCAGCCGGATGGCCTCGTTGTCGCCGACGCCGGGGTCCAGACCCAGCTCGTCGAGGTGGTCGGGCCGGGGGACGTAGGGGTGGTGGGGGTCCATGTAGTGGACCCACGCGACGAACTCGCCGTCGACGCCCTCGACCCACTCGACGGCGCGGTCGGTGGTCGTCTCGGCGTCCTTGTAGGTCTGGCCGAGGTCGACGCCGCCGGTCGACTCGACGAACTCGTAGGCCCGCTTGAGCCCCTGGAACACGGCGGAGTCGCCCGGCAGCTTCGACTTCGCCAGCATCCGCAGCCGCGCGAGCGGCCCCGGCTCGGACTTGGAGTCGTAGAAGTAGTCGAACCCCCGGTCGTAGCCGTAGTCCCGCGAGAGCCACAGGTTCGAGTGGATGCCCGCGGTCGCGACGTCTCCGTCCGCGACGGCCTGGGCGACGGTGACGCGCTCCTCGGAGAGGTAGCCGGCGCCGCCGTAGGCCAGCGGGTAGGTGGAGGTGAGGATCGAGGGGAACGAGTACTGGGTGGAGTTGGCGGTCGCGACGGCGTCCAACGCGGTGCCGGCCGCGGCCAGGTCGTCGATCGCCGGCGTGGTGTCCCGGTCGTGGCCGTAGCAGCCGACGTGGTCGGCCCGCAGCGAGTCGATGGTGACCAGCAGGACGCTCGTCATCGGTGGTTGCACGGGGTGAGATGCCACACCCATAAAGCGGCCGCGGTCCCGGGCGGGCAACCTCGTCGTTGGGAGGTCGGTGGTCCCTCTGCTGTTGATGAGACCCCCGCACCCGTCGACCGCTACTCGTGCTCGAGCCCGGGCAACCGCCGGAACGCTCCCGCCCGACCCGGTGTGCGCCCACGGTCCGCATGCTGCCGGCTCACGTCGCAGCTTCCGGGCCCTAGTGGTACCGGCCGCGGCTCTCGATCTCCCGGAGCCGGTCGACGACCGCGGGGTCGCCGGCCGCGGCGTAGGCGTCCTCGACCGCCGCCTGGAGCGCCGCGGCGTCGTCGGCGGTCCCCGCCAGCGACCGCTCGAGGACGTGGAGGTCCATCGCGTGGTCCTCGGGGTCGTCGGTGTGGTAGCCCAGGCCGAAGTCGATGAGCGTGGTGGGCTCGCGGGTCGCGTTGCTCCCCGCTCGCCCGTCCGGCGACCTTCGCTCGCTTTGGTCGCTCTGGCCGCCCGGGCCGCGGGTCGCGTTGCTCCCCGCTCGCCCGTCCGATTGGGCTCCCGTCGGTCGCTCTATCCGCACGTTCCGTGGCGTCGGGTCGCCGTGGACGAGTCCGGCGTCGTGCAGCGCCGCGAGCTGTCGGCCGACCGCCCGGACGTTCTCCTCGGTCACCGCCGCCCGGAGGTCGGCGTCGTCGACGCGCCCGACCACCAGCCGCGCCGCGGCGGGGTCGACGTCCCGGACCACCGGGGTCGCGACGCCGGCCCGCCGGGCCTCGCTCGTGAGGCGGGCCTCGGCGCGGGTGCGCTCGGTGCGGAGCCGCTCGTCCAGCCGGGGATGGCGGTACTCCTTGGGCAGTCGCTCCTTCTCGACCACCTCGTCGCCGACCCGGACGACGGCTTCGGCGCCCCGGACCGCGTCGGCGTCGGACTCGGCCCGCGTCGCCGCCCCGTCGCGCCACGTCACCGGCACCTCGTCGGGGCGGAACTCCGGGCGGACCCGCGAGTCCGCAAGCGCGAGGGTGTCGCCGGCGGCGTACATCTTCGCGCCCAGCACCGCGATCATGCCGGCGTTGTCCCGGAGGAGTCGGGGCTCGGGCGCGTGGAAGGCGGCGCCGCGGGCCTCGCACATCTCCGCGAGCATCGCCCGGAGGCGGTCGTTCTGGCCGACGCCGCCGCCCAGCACCAGCTCGTCGCTGCCGGTCAGCGACAGCGCCCGCTCGCTCACCTCCGTCAGCATCGCGAACACGGTCTCCTGCAGCGAGAAGCAGACGTCCTCGACGGGGACGCCGTCGTCGACGGCCGCCTGGGCCGCCGACGTGATGCCGGCAAACGAGAAGTCCATCCCCTTGACGACGTAGGGCAGGTCGACGTACTCGCCGCCCTCGGCGCGGGCCTCGACCTTCGGCCCGCCGGGGTGGTCCCAGTCCAGGTGGCGCGCGAACTTGTCGATGGCGTTGCCGACGCCGGTGTCCATCGTCTCGCCCAGCACCCGGTAGCGGCCGTTCCGGAGCGCCAGCAGGTGGGCGTTGGCGCCGCTGGCGTTGAGACAGACGGGCGCGGCGAAGCCCGAGGCGTGCCGGCCGATCTCCAGGTGGGCGACCATGTGGTTGACGCCCACGAGCGGCACGTCGAGCCGGCCGGCCAGCGCCCGCGCGGCGGTGGCGGCCACCCGGAGGCAGGGGCCGAGGCCGGGGCCCCGCGAGAACGCCACGGCGTCGACGGCGTCGAGGCCGCCGTCCTCCGTGCGGACGTGGTCCAGGACGGTCTCGACGACCGCCGGGAGGGCCTCGCGCATGTGCTCGGCGGCCTCGCGTGGGTGGATGCCGCCGTCGGCCGGCCGGTAGGCGTCGCTCTCGACGGTGAGGTCGTCGGCGTCGGCGTCGTACACCGCCGCGCTGGCGGCCCAGGCGGTGCCCTCGACGCCGAGTACCCGGGTCACGCCCCTACGTCCACTCGGCGTAGCCGCAGCCGCCGCAGTGGAGCCGGTCGCCGTGGTCGGCCAGGAAGGCGTCGTCGCAGTTCGGACAGGTGTCCTTGTCGGTCGTGCCGTCCTCGCCGTAGTGGTCGTAGCGGGCCATCAGGCCTCCTCGGCCTCCTCCTCGCCGGGTTCCTCGGCGTCGACGCCGATGCTGTTGCGCTCGAGCACGTAGTCCTGCTCGATCTCGGCGGCGTCCTCGGGCGAGTCGTACACCTTCGCGTAGCCGACGGTGGTCCGCATCCCGTACTTGGTGTCGAGCTTCCGGACGACGACCTCCTCGGCGTCCTTGTTCAGCGCCGCCGCCAGCGAGTCCCGCACCGAGAGCCGCTCGGGCGTCGCCTCGTCGTGGCGAACCTCGAACCGGACGTCCGTCCGGTGGAGCATGGGGTTCTCGTCCTCCTCGATCACGTCGATGTCCATAGTGGGCGTAACTTGTCTCCGAAGTGGGTAAAAGGATTTCGAGTCCCTCGGGGCGCCGTGGGTGGGGTCCGTGGCTGTGGGGTCGTGTCCAGGGGTCTGCGAGCGTCCACGCGTCCACCACCTGCGGAGACACCACGTCCCGCGACGTCGCGTCAAGCTTATTTCGGGGGTGGCCCCTGTCACGTGCATGAGCGACATCGTCGTCACGCTGCCCGACGGCTCCGAACTGTCGGTGCCCGAGGGGTCGACGGTCGAGAACGTCGCCTACGAGATCGGCCCCGGCCTCGGCGACGACACCGTGGCGGGCGTCGTCGACGGCGACCTGGTCGACCGGACCCACGAGGTCCCCGACGGCGCCACCGTCGAGATCGTCACGCCGAGCGCCGACGAGTACCTCTCGGTGCTCCGGCACTCGGCGGCCCACGTGTTCGCCCAGGCGCTCCAGCGGCGCCACCCGGGGGCGAAGCTCGCCATCGGCCCCTGGACCGACGAGGGCTTCTACTACGACGTCCACGGCGTCGACCTCGACGAGGACGACCTCGACGCCATCGAGGCGGAGATGGCCGACATCGTCGCGGCGGACTACGACATCCACCGCGAGCTCCGGGACCGCGAGGAGGCGCTGGCCATCTACGAGGACAACCCGTTCAAGCGGGAGATCCTCGACGAGGAGGCCGCCGGCGAGGACCCGGTCTCGTTCTACGTCCAGGACGACTGGCAGGACCTCTGCAAGGGGCCCCACGTCGAGTCGACCGGCGAGATCGGCGCGTTCGCGCTGCTCAACATCTCCTCGGCGTACTGGCGGGGCGACGAGGCCCGCGAGAGCCTCACGCGGGTGTACGGCACCGCCTTCGGGAGCGAGGCCGACCTCGAGCAGTTCCTCGAGCGCCGCGAGGAGGCCAAGGAGCGCGACCACCGCACCATCGGGCGGGAGATGGACCTGTTCTCGGTGCCGGGCCACTCGCCGGGCTGCGTCCACTTCCACCCCAGCGGCATGACCATCCGGCGCGAACTCGAGGAGTACGTCCGCGAGAAGAACGACGAGCTGGGCTACGACGAGGTGTGGACTCCCGAGCTCAACAAGGCCGAGCTCTGGAAGCCCACCGGCCACTACGACGCGTTCACCGCCGAGGGCGAGATGTTCGCGTGGGTCCAGGACGACACCGAGTACGGCCTCAAGCCGATGAACTGCGCCAACCACGCCCACGTCTACGACGAGGGCCAGCACTCCTACCGGGACCTCCCGGTGCGGTTCTCGGAGTTCGGCACCTGCTACCGCAACGAACAGTCCGGCGAGCTGTCGGGGATGCTCCGCGTCCGGGGGTTCACCCAGGACGACGGCCACGCGTTCGTCCGGCCCGACCAGATCCAGGGCGAGATCGTCGCCGCGCTGTCGGCCATCGGCGAGATCCTGGGCCACTTCGACATGGAGGTGCTGTACAAGCTCGAGACCAAGGGCGACAACGCCGTCGGCAGCGACGACATCTGGGCCCAGGCCACCGACGCGCTCAGGAGCGCGCTGGAGGCCGAGGACCTCGAGTACGACGTCGAGGCCGGCGAGGCGGCGTTCTACGGGCCGAAGATCGCCATCGACGCCGCCGACGCGCTGGGGCGGGAGTGGACCATCGGAACGGTCCAGCTCGACTTCAACATCCCGCGGAGCCTGGACCTGACCTACGTCGGCGAGGACAACGACGAGCACCACCCCGTGATGATCCACCGGGCGCTGCTCGGGACGTTCGAGCGGTTCATGGGCGTCATCATCGAGCACTTCAAGGGCAACTTCCCGCTGTGGCTCGCGCCCGAGCAGGTGCGCGTGCTCCCGGTCAGCGACGACAACCTGGGGTACGCCCGACAGCTCCGCCGCGAACTGGACGACTTCCGCGTCGAGATCGAGGACCGGTCGTGGACGGTCGGCAAGAAGATCCGCCAGGCCCACGACGACCGCGTGCCGTACATGCTGGTCGTCGGCGACGACGAGGAGACGGCGGGCACCGTCTCGGTCCGGGACCGCCGGGAGCGCGAGGCCAAGGACGTGTCGCTGTCGGCGTTCCGCGACCACCTCGAGGACGAGCGGGCCGACAAGCGGGTCGAGCCGGACTTCCTCGCCTGAGCCGCCTCGGCGGCCGTCCCCTCCGGGCCGCCTCAGCCCTCCCACTCGACCTCGCTGACTTGGTCGGTGTCCCGGAGGATGAACGGGCCGATGGACAGCGTGTGCTTGGTCACCGTCGCGATGCGGAGGACGTACGACAGCAGCACCACGAACGGCGCGACGGCGACCGTGCTGGCGGCGGCGATGACGAGCACGATGCCCTCGTAGCCCGCGACCGGCCAGGCGAACGTGTCGATGTTGAAGAACGCGACCATGTACACCGACACGAGCAGTGCCGGGATGCCTGCCACCAGGATGGCCCGCGAGAGGTCGATGAGCTCCCACTGGAAGTACAGCGTCTTGACGTGCTCGCGGGCCGGCCCGAACAGCTCCAGCGCCTCGACGAGGGCCTCCAGCTCGTCGCGGGCCTCGGCGCCGAGCTCGTCGCCGGACTGCTCGCGGAGCCGGCGGGCGGCGAACAGCTTCCAGGAGTAGTTGAAGTTCAGCGCCGCCGACACCACCTCGAACTCGCCGAACTGGGCACCGTCGAGGCTGCCGGCGACGGCGTCGGCGTTGCCCGTCAGGCTGTCGACCAGGTCGTCGACGGCGGTCCGGACGTCCTCGTCGGCGTCGGCGGGGACCGCGGCCCGGACCGACTCGGCCCGGTCGGCGGCGACCTGCACGAACGCCCGGAGAAACTGCGCGGGCCGTGCGGGGCTGACGGCGGCGCCGATGGCGTCGGCGGCGTCCTCGCGGAACGACATCGCGCCCTCCATGCGGTCGCGCTGGTCGCCCACCGCGCCGAGCTCCTGGGACAGCACCAGCTGGTTCAGCGTCAGCACCAGCGTGACGCCGGTGATGGTGGCGGTGAGAAAGCCCTGGAACACCGTGTCGACCGAGTCCGAGGTCCGGACGGCGTCGACGGTCGACCCCAGCCCGTAGCCCGACAGCGTCAGCACGACGAACACGAGCCCCAGCAGCAGCCCGGTGACGACGCGCCGGTCGGCCTCCATCAGGAGCCAGAGCTTCGTGCGGGAGGCCTCCGAGCGCTCGCGCATGCGGTCGCCCGGCTGGTCGTCGCTCATGGCGTGGTGCTGTCGGGAGGGCCGGACAAAAGGCTGGCCACTCGCGTGCTCAGGACGTCTCCTCGGAGCCGGCCGCCTCGCCGCCCTCCGTCTCGTCGGCCAGCTCCTCGAGCTCGGCCTCGACGTCGGTGTCGCCGCCCTCCTCGTCGCCAGCCTGTTCCGTGGCGGCGTCGGCCTCCGTCGCCGCCTCGCCCTCGTCGCCGACCTCCCGCCGGAGGGTCTCGAGCTCGGCCTCGATCTCGCTGTCGGTCCGGGCCTCCTCGAGCTCGCGCTCGATGGCGTCCTTGTCCGACAGCGCCTCCTCGAAGGCGCCGGTCTCCTGGAGCTCGTCCATGGCCTCGGCGCGGGCCTCCATCTCGTCGGTCTCGGCCTCGGCGCGCTCGATGGCCCGCGAGACGTCCTCCATCTCGTTGCCGGCGCCGGTCAGCGCCTCGGAGACCTTGGTGGAGGCCTCGGCGGCCTCGTAGCGGGCCTTCATCGTCTCCTTGCGCGTGCGGAACTCCGCGATGCGGTTCTGGAGCTCGGTCTTGCGCTCGACCAGGTCGTCCTGGGTCCCCTCGAGCTCGGCGATCCGGGCCTCGATGTCCTCGATCTGGGCCATCTTCTGCTTCTTCTTCTCGAGGGCGCGCCGCGCGAGGTCCTCGCGGTCCTGGCGCACGGCCTCGCGGGCCTGCTCGTTGTGCTTCTCGACGTTCTCCTCGAGGCGGCGCTGCTGGATCTCGAGGCGCTTCTTCTGGGTGGTGAGGTCCGCGATGCCCTGCTTGACGGCCTGGAGCTGGTCGCGCAGCTGCTCGTAGGAGTAGTCAAGCGTCTGGCGGGGGTCCTCCGCTCTCCCGACGAGCGAGTTGAGCTTCGACCGGATGACGTAGGAGGCGCGCGAGAGGATGCCCATGGGCGGGAATTGGGGCGCGGGGCCTTAAACGGTGGAGACGGTTGGGGGCTCCGCTAGTGGGGAGGAGGGGACACTGGAGACGATTCGTGTGAATCACGACCGCCGGGCGGTCTCCCCGACCGCTACTCGTGCTCGAACCTGGGAGTACCGCCAGGAAAGCCCCTGCCCGCTCGATCCGTTGCAGCTCTCACGGCTCGCTTCGCTCGCGAGGACGCCGTTCGAGTGCATCGTGGCGGTCCAGAGCGAGCACGTAGGCCAGACGCCACCTGCTCCTCCGAACCGCCCCGACGGAACGCTCCACGACCCGTCCCGACCGGCAAACCCTTTCACCCGGACCGACCAACCCGGTGTCATGGAGAGCCTCAACCGGATGGCGCTGGAGCTCGCCGACGAGGCCATCGAGTTCGCCGACGAGCTCGGCATCGACGTGGTCGAGGTCGGCGAGGGCGCCACGGTGCTGGACTTCGGCGTCGACGCCATCGGCGGCGTCGAGGCCGGGCTGTTGCTCGCGGAGCTCCAGACAGGCGGGCTCGCGACCGTGCAGTCGACGGTCGGGTCGGTCACCGGCGCGCCGCTGACCCACGTCGAGCTCGCCACCGACCACCCGGCGCTCGCGCTGCTGTGCAGCCAGAAGGCCGGGTGGGAGCTGTCGGTCGACGGGTTCGAGGGCCTGGGTAGCGGCCCCGCCCGCGCCCTGGTGGGCGAGGAGGAGGAGTTCGCCCGGGTCGGCTACGGGGACGACGCGGAGTTCGCGGTGCTGTCGGTCGAGACCGACGAGCTACCCACCGCCGCGGTGGCCGAGCACGTCGCCGAGGCCGCCGGCGTCCCCGTCGGCAGCGTGGTGCTCGCTGCGGTGCCGACGGCCTCCATCGCCGGCAGCGTGGCCACGGCGGCCCGGGCCGCCGAACTGGCGACCTTCCGGCTGACCGAGCTGGGCTACGACCCGCTCGACGTGCTGTCGGTCAGCGCCCGCGCGCCCGTCGCCCCGGTCGCAGCCGACGACGAGGCCGCCATCGCCCGGACCAACGACGCGCTGGCCTACGGCGGCCGGGTCCACCTGGTCGTCGACGAGCCGTTCGACCGGTTCGACGAGGTCCCCTCCAGCGCCGCCGACGAGTACGGCACGCCCTTCGCGGACATCTTCGCCGACGTCGACTGGAACTTCTACGACGTGCCCCGCTCGGTGTTCGCCCCCGCCCAGGTCACCGTCGACGTCCGCGGCGGCGAGACCCGCGCGCTGGGCGCCACCGACGAACGCCTGCTGGCCGAATCGTTCGGCCTCTGAGCGTGCGCTTCAAGGTCGTGCCGCCCGCGCGGTCGGTGGCGTTCCTGGCCGAGGTCCGGGCGGCGGTGCCGCTGGTGCCGGGCAGCGTGGAGGACTGCTGTCGCCGCGTCGTCGACCGCACCGAGGTCGCCGCCCGCGACGACGCCCGCGAGTGGCTCACCTTCCTCCGGGCCCTGGGGCTGGTCGCCGAGGCCGCCGACGGCTACCGCCGGACCACGGAGGACGTCGACGACGAAGCGCTTGCGGCGGCGTTCCGCGAGCGGGTCTTCCTGGCCGAGGAGGTGCTGGGTGCGCTGGACGACGCCGGCCCCCGCGACGCCGACGCCGTGTACGACGCCGTCCGGGACGACCTGCCGGCGTGGGAGCGCGACCGCCACGACGACCCCGACGCCGTCTGGCGCGAGCGGGTCGGGCGGCTGCTGGACTGGGCGGTGGCGTTCGGGCTGGCCGAGGCGGTCGACGGCGGCTACGTATCGCGGTGAGGCCGCGGGCCGACCGTGCGTCGATGCGGTCCACGCCCGACACGGCCCGCCAAGGTTTATGTCTGTCACCCGCCGTGTTCCGTACATGTGCGGCCGGTTCAGCCGCGGGCTCGCCGTCGCGAGCGGGAGCCTCGAGGTCTTCCGGGCGAATCCCCGCCTCGCGCTCCTCCCGCTCTGTAGCCTCCTGTTCGTCGGCAGCGGGTTCGCGGTCGCGACCGGGGTGGCGCTGCACTACGGCCTCGTCGCGGCGCTGTTCACGAACGACCTCCTCAAGTACGCGGCCATCTTCGTCGGCCTCGGGCTCTCCGCGAGCCTCGGGACGTTCTTCAACGTCGCCGTTGCCCACTGCGCGTTCCGGCACTTCGACGGCGAGGACCCGACCGTCACCGATGGCCTGCGGGCGGCCTGGCGCGCCAGACGCGCGATCGCGGTCTGGGCGGTCACGTCCGCGACGCTCGGCACGCTGCTCTACGTCCTCGACGAGAAGTTCGGCTTCCTCGGGAGCGCAGCCCGCCTCGTCTTCGACCTCGGCTGGGCGCTGCTCAGCTTCTTCGTCGTCCC
>CAYWNQ010000033.1:0-14704 GCA_964459695.1 uncultured Halobacteriales archaeon
CGGCGGGCCAGGGGTTGTAGCCGACGACGTCGCCGGCACAGACCAGGTCGTCGACTGGCGGCATGTCCTCGAGGACTGCCTCCAGGGCGACGAGGTTGGCGTGGACGTCGGAGACGACCCCCAGCTGCATGCCTCGCGGTAGTGGTGCCGGGGCCTTCCGCGTTGTCCTTCGGGGCGTGTCGGAGGGTTCTTCGTCGGCCCGGGCCAACCCCTAGCCGTGACCGACGTGTTCTTGGTCCGCCAGCCGATCGCACCGGGCAAGACCGACGCGGCGCGGGAGCTGTTCTCGCGGGTGGACGACCACCCCGGTGGCGTGACGGACGTCCTCGAGGCCGAGACCGTCGTCACCGAGTCGGCGTTCCTCGAGACGGGCGAGGACGGCGACGCCATCCTCTACTACATCGAGGCCGAGGACGGCGCGACCGTCAAGGCGGTGTTCGAGGATCTGATGGCCGACCCCGGGACCGTCGACGAGGACGCCAGGGCGCTCGTCGAGGCCTTCGAGGAGGTCGTCGCCGGCGAGCCCGAGCTTGTCGAGGCCGAGACGCTGTACCACCTGGTGAACCCCGCCCGGCGCTGACGCCGACCGACACGTCCATACGACCGCTCCCCGTACCGCCGGCGATGGCACTGGCCGAGCCGACCGTCGACCTCGAGGTCGCCCGCCGGCATCCCCGCGCCGTGACGGCGACGCTCACCGTCGTCGGCTACGTCCTCGTAATCGGGACCCTGTACGTGGGCCTCCCGATCTACCCGGAGATCGGCCTCGGGACGGTGAACCTGCTCTCGCACGTCATCGCGGTGGTCAACGCGACGACCGTCGGGCTGCTCGTCGCCGGCTGGTACTGGATCCGGCAGGGTCGGGTGCGCCGCCATCGCGTGGCGATGGTGGCGGCCTTCGTGCTCATCCTGGTCTTCCTCGTGCTGTACCTCACCAAGACCGGCGGCGGGGGGCGCAAGGACGTCGTCGGCTCGGGGCTGCTCGTCACGGCCTACCTCGCGATGCTCGCGGTCCACGTCCTGCTGTCGGTGGCGGCGGTGCCGGTCGTGCTCCACGCCCTGGTGCTCGGGCTGACCCACACGCCGGCGGAGCTGCGCGACTCGGTCCACCCCCGCGTCGGCCGGCTCGCCGCGGCCACCTGGGTCGTCAGCCTGGTGCTCGGCATCGCGGCCTACGTGCTGCTGAACTACGTGCTGGCCTACGAGTTCGTCGACATGGCGCTGGCACCGGTGTAGGCAACGCCGTCGAACCGGTCAGTCCGTCCGGGGGATGGCGAGGGCCCCGGCGACGAACGCCACGACCGCCAGTCCCGCCAGCACGCCCAGCTCGAAGAGCGGGTCGCTCCCCCACGTCGCCAGCGTCCCCGGGGGCCGGTAGGTGGCCTCCCGGACGCCGCGGGCGAAGTACGTCAGTGGCGAGAGGTCGACGAGGGGCCGGAACCACGCCGGGAGCATCGACGGCGGGACGAACGTCTCCGAGAGGAAGACCAGCGGCAGCGCGACGGTGTTCGAGGCGGCGACGACGCCGTCCTGCGAGTCGGCGACCCGGCCCAGGACGGCGCCGACGCCGCAGAACAGCGCGACGCCGCACGCGACGAACGGCACCAGCAGCGGCGACGGTCGGACGCCGGCGCCCGTCAGCGCGACGACCAGCGCGAGCACGGCCAGCGCGGCGAGGCCGATGACCGCGACGTTGACCAGGACGTGGGCCACCAGCCACTCCGGGCGGCGGAGCGGCGTCGTGGCGAGCTTCTCGAAGCGGTTGCCCGCCCGGTGGCGCGCGACCGTGCTCCCCACCCGCGACAGCGGGGTGAACAGCACCACCACGGCGAGGTAGCCCGGGACGTAGTAGCCCGGCGGCCGGGCGAACAGGCCGCCCCCGCTGCCGGTCTCGATCAGGGCGCCGAAGATGACGACCAGAAGCAGCGGGAACAGGAAAGTGAACACCACCGCCGTCCGGCGCCGCAGGAACGACCGCCAGCCGGCGCCGGCGGCCGCCAGGACGCGGCGCGGCCGGCTCACGCCGCGCCCTCCGCAGCGTCCCGGGGCTCGCCACCCCGGCCGACGCCCGTCCCGGTCAGCCGGAGGTACACCTCCTCGAGGCCGGGGCGGCGCCAGGCCAGCTCGTCGTAGGCGACGCCCGCGTCGGCGAGGGCCTCGCCGAGGGCTCCGACGTCCTCGACGGCGACGCCCTCGACGCGCAGGCCCGTGCCCGCCGCGGTGGGCTCGTAGCCCGCCGCCGTCAGGGCCTCGGTGGCGGCCGCCTCGTCGGCGACCGCGACCTCGACCACCGGCTCGCCGGCGTGCTCGGCGACCAGGTCGGCCGGAGCGCCCTCGGCCACGAGCCGGCCGTCGGCCAGCAGGCCGACGCGGTCGGCCAGGCGCTCGGCCTCGGCCATGTCGTGGGTCGTCAGCAGCACCGTCGTGCCGGCCCCGGCCAGGTCGGTTAGAGTCCGGTGGAGCGCGTCGCGGCCGGCGGGGTCGATGCCGGTCGTGGGCTCGTCGAGCACCAGGAGGTCCGGGTCGTTGACCAGGGCCAGGCCGACGCAGGCGCGGCGGCGCTGGCCACCCGAGAGGGCCTCGTAGCGCACGTCGGCGCTGTCGCCCAGACCGACCGTCTCCAGGACGTCCTCGACCGTGCGGGCCTCGTCGTAGAGGCCGGCGTAGTACCCCACCAGCTCCCGGGCGGTGAGCCGTGCCTCCGGCGAGAACGCCTGTGGCAGCAGCCCGACGCGGTGCCGGGCGACGTCCCGCGGCGGTGCCCCGAACAGTTCGACGCGGCCTCCGGCAGCCGTGGTCCCTGTCAGCGCGCGCACCAGGGTGGTCTTGCCAGCCCCGTTGGGGCCGATGAGGGCGTACACCTCGCCGGACCCCACGGACAGCGAGACGCCGTCGAGCGCCACCGTGTCGCCGTACTCGCGTCGCACGTCCTCGGCGACGATGGCGGTCATGGCGCCGCGTTCGCCCGGGCTCGCCTTGGGCGTTCCGTTCGGGGCTCAGCGGCGGTCCCGGACCAGCCGGACGATGGCGTCGACGTCGTAGTCGTCCTCGTCCTTGTCGTACACCGTCTCGCCGTCGACGGAGACCCGGAACACGCCGTGTGAGCCGGTCACCAGCGCGACGCTGTCGAGCTCCTGGCCCAGCGTCTGCAGCAACTGCCGCTGGACCTCGATCGCCCGGTCGAGGAACCCGCAGGGAACGCAGTACTTGATGGTGACGTCGGTCATGTCCCCGCTAGGGGCCCAAGCGGCTTAGTCTCCACGTCGACCGACCGGCTCACACCGCCAGGGCGTCCACGACCACGGCCACCAGGAGGAGCCCCAGGTAGGCGTTCGAGGCGTGGAAGGCCCGGAAGGCCGCCGCCTTCGTCCGCTCGCGGTGGAGCAGGACCACGGCCCAGAGGAACACGCCGCCCACGGCGAGCGTCGTGAGCGCGTACAGCGCGCCGAGGTCGGTCAGCGCCGACAGCGCCGCCGCGGCCAGCAGCGTCGCGCCGAGGTACAGCAGGACGTGCTTGCGGGTCACAGACTCGCCGGCCACCACGGGGAGCATGGGGAACCCGCCGCGCTCGTAGTCCTTGCGGTAGGCCAGCGCCAGGTTGTAGAAGTGGGCCGGCGTCCAGAGGAAGACCACGCCGGCCAGCGCCAGCCCGGGGAGGCCGACCTTCCCGGTCACGGCGGCCCAGCCGATGAGCGCCGGGAGCGCCCCGGCGGCGCCGCCGATGACGGTGTTCTGGACGGTGTTTGGCTTCAGGACGAGGGTGTACACCACGGCGTAGAACAGGATGGCGGCCAGGCCGAGCGCCGCCGCCAGCACGTTGACGGTCAGGAACGCCGCCAGCGAGGCGGCGGTGAGCACCAGGCCGAACGCCACCGCGTTGCGGACCGGCACCCGGTCGGTGGCGACCGGCCGGTCGCTGGTCCTGGCCATCCGGCGGTCGACGTCGCGCTCGAGCACGTGGTTGAACGTGCCCGCGGCGCCGATGGCCAGCACGCCGCCGCCGAGCGTGGCGACGACGGTCCCGACCGACAGCGCAGGGCCGGCGGCCAGCGCCATGCCGGCCGACGCGACGAGACAGAGCAGCCACATCAGCCGGGGCTTGGTGAGCCGGAGGTAGGCGACGGCGGTCCGGCGCAGCCGGCCGAGCCGACCGGTCGGTGCCGCGGCCGCCGGCGGGGACGCGGCCGGGTCGCTGCGGGGGTCGAGCGCCGTCACCGCGGCGTCGACGCCCGTCTCGGCCTCGAGGTGCCACGCCAGCGCCACCACGAGCGCCCCGAAGATGCCCATCCCGACCACCAGGTGCAGCGACGCCACCGACGCGGGGACGGCGCCCAGGGCGACGCCGGCACCGACGCCGACCTGGAGCGGGTAGAGCGCGACGGCGGCGAGCGCCGCGAGCCCCACCCGGCGCCGGCCGGAGCGCCAGGCCACGACCGCGGCGGCGAGGACGACGACCGCGACCAGCGCCGCGGCGGCGCGGTGGCCCAGCGCCACCAGCGCCGCCGGCGAGTCGGGTGCACAGACCGGCCACGAGCCACAGGCGCGGGCGGCCTCGGCGACGGCGGCGGTGGCCCCGGCGACGACCAGCAGGTAGACGCCGAGGACCGCCCCCGTCAGCAGCGCGGTGAGTCGCCGTCCGGACACGGCCGGAGATTGGCGCCCGCGCACTTATGCCCCGCGCTTCCGCCGGGTCACGACCGCCGGAGGCGCCGGCAGTCGCCCTCCGTCACGGCGACCTCTCCGTCTCCGGTCTCGACCCGGAGTGCCCCGGCCCCGGTCAGCCCGACGGCCTCGCCCTCGACCGGGTCGTCCCCGCGGCGGTCGACGCGCACCCGCTCGCCGAGGGTGCCACAGGCCGAACGGTAGTCCGCGAGGAGTCGGTCGAACCCCTCGGCCGTCGCCACGGCGTCGGTCCTGGCCAGCACGCGCTCGTGGAGCGTGGCCGTCACCGCGAGCCGGTCGACGTCGCCCACCTCGGCGCGGAGCGTCGTGACCGGCCGGGCCGCGTCCAGGTCGCCGGGGTCAAGGTCCGCGTTGAGGCCGACGCCCAGGACGACGAACTCCGGATCGCCGCCGGGTAGGACCTCGTCCACGGGCTTGCCGGGGACGGGGACCCCGTCGACCACCGGCTCGGTCAGCACGCCGGCGAGCTTGCGAGCCTCGCCGTCCCGGCGGACCACCACGTCGTTTGGCCACTTGAGGTCGGCGACGACCCCGAGCGCCCGGACGGCGTCGAGCACCGCCAGTCCGCCGGCGACGGTCACCCGGCCCACCGAGGCGGCGTCCAGCCCCGGTCGGAGCAGGATCGAGCACCAGACGCCGCCCGGCGGGGCCGACCACGACGACCCGGCGCGGCCGTGGGCCGCGGTCAGTTCGTTCGCGACGGCCATTGCGCCCGCGGGAGCGCCGTCGTGGCCCCGCCGGCGGACCCACTCGGAGGTGTTGGGCGTCCGGTCGAACGTCGCCACCGGTGGGTCGACCCGCGCCTCGAGGGCCGCCTCGTCCATGGCGGCCGCACTCGTGGGGCCGGGAAAAGCCCGTCGTCGGCCCGGAAACACAGGTCTCGGGTGTCTCCGGGTCTGGGCGGTCGAGGGACAAGGTTTACGTCCGACCGCGGACGACGGAAGGGTCGTGACACGACCCTCCACGCGACGTACCACGGTGCAGACGACCGTACCCGCCCCGAATCCCCGCCCGGGGTGGACCGGGTGTGTGACCGGTGCAGGGAGGCCCGGTGGCCGATGACCGGCCAGCGGACGAGTCGGGTCCGGCGCACGGTGGTCCTGTTCGTGACGGCGGTGACGGTCGCCGGCGCCGTCGGTCCCGGCGTGGCGGTCGCCGCCGGATCTACCGGGTCCGGAGCGAACGTGGCCACTACAGCGACCCAGGCGGCACCGCCGGACTTCACGGTCAACGTCACCGGCACCAACTCCCCGGTGCAGGAGGGCAACACCCTCGTCGTCACGACCAACGTGACCAACACCGGTGGCACGGAGGGGACCCAGACCGTCGAGCTCAGCGTCGGCGGGTCGGTTCGGGACGCGACCCAGCTCAACCTCGACCCCGACCAGAGCATGGACGTCGATCTCAACTGGACGCCCGGTGACGGCGCGAGGGGATCCTACACCGCGACGGTGGCCAGCGAGAACGAGACGGCCACCGAACCGGTCCAGGTCACCGGTCCCCAGTTCATCGTCCAGTGGGGCTCGACGAACGCTCCCGTCCGGCAGAACGAGACGCTAAACGTCTCGACGACCATCGCGAACATCGGCGACGCCAAGGGCACCCAGCTCGTCGGACTCCGCATCAACGGCGACCTCGAGGACACGAGGGAGCTCAACCTCAGCGCCGGCAACGCGAAGGACGTCACCCTGCGCTGGGACGTCGGCTCTGCCGACGCCGGCGAGTACAACGCCAGCGTGTCCACCGAGGACCACACCGAGTCCCGGAACGTCACGGTGCTCGGCGGCCGGAACCTCTCCGTCGCGATAAACTCGACCAACTCGCCGGTGTTCGCCGGAGAGGCCCTCGTCGTGAACGCCAGCGTGGCCAACTGGGCCGGCGAGACCAAGACGAAGGCCATCACGCTGTCGGTCGGCGGCGAGGTCCGGGACACCCAGACCGTGACCGTCGAGTCCGGCGAGAACCGCAGCCTCACCCTCTCGTGGGCGACCGGCTCCGGCGACGCCGGCAACTACACCGCGACCGTCGCGGCGCCGAACGCGTCGGCGTCGCGGAACGTCACCGTCCGGACGGTGCCCGGCGACGAACTGCTCGTCCACGGCGGCAGCTACTGGCGCGGCCAGGTGGTGTACTCCGGCGCGTTCGAGGCCGGCGCGGACGTGCAGCTCACGTTCGACGACGGGACCGTCGCCGACACGCTGTCGGTGGGCGGTGACGGCGTGCTCCGGCTCGAGACCGCCGGCCGGGCGACCGCCGAGTACGAGCTCTCGGGACCGAACACCAGCGTACGGTTCACCCTCTACGAGCAGACGCTGTCGGTGTCGGCCAACCGGACCGCGGTCAAGCGCACCGGGACGAACACCTCGGTCGACCTGACCGTGACGTCGAACCGCTCGGGCTACGCTGCGGTCGTGCGCTCGCCCGGGCTCACGGCCGCACAGCTCGACGGCGTGTTCGGGCAGGTCGACGGGGAGCGCCGCGACCTGGACGGCGACGGCACGGCGGAGGCCTACGTCGTCCGGACCGGCTCCACGCAGGTGTCGACGGTCGCCGGCTTCGAGGGCGTCCCGGCGGGGACGTACACCCTTGAGTTCGGGGTCACCGACACGCCCGTCTCCGACACGCTGAACGTCACCGTCTCGGTGAACGAACCGCCACGGGCGGTCGTCCAGGCACGGACGGTGACCGTCGGCTCCGAGGTCACGATCCGCCCGAGCATCACCAACGACAGCGCCATCCGGGGCTACGAGTGGACCGTCGACGGCGAGACGGTCTCCTCGTCGCGATCGCTGACCTACACCTTCGAGGAGACCGGCAGCCACGACGTCACCCTGACGGTCACCGACGACGCCGGCTCGACCGCGACGGCGGCGACGACGGTGACCGTCGAGCCGGCGACGACGCCGACCGACACGCCCACGCCGACGCCCACGAGCGGCTCCGGGCCCGGCTTCGGCGTGGTCGCCGCGCTGGTCGCGGGACTCGCGGCGCTGCTGGTCGGTCGACGGTCCGGGTGAGAACGGCAGCGGTCGCCGTCTTCAGTCGTCCCGTACCTGCTCGCGGATGTCCTCCGGCACCGACGGGTCCCGCAGCGTCGTCGTGTCGCCGAGGTCGGCGCCGTTGGAGATGTCCTCGAGCAGCCGGCGCATGATCTTACCCGACCGGGTCTTCGGGAGGTCGTCGACGAAGACCACGTTGGCCGGCCGGGCGAACTTGCCGATCTCGTCCTCGACGGCGCCGACGATCCGCTCGCGGACGTCCTCGCCCCGCTCGGCGTCCTCCCGCAGGATGACGTAGACGTCGGGCACCTCGCCCTTCTCGTCGTGCTCGCGGGCGGCGACGGCGGCCTCCGCCACGTCGCCGACCTCCGCGACGGCGGACTCGAGTTCCATCGTCCCCAGCCGGTGGCCCGCCACGTTCATCACGTCGTCCAGCCGGCCGAGCACGCGGTAGTAGCCGTCCTCGGCCTGGACCGCGCCGTCGCCGGCCTTGTACACCCAGTCGTCGGGGTCGTCGCTGTCGACCTCGGAGAAGTCCGCCCAGTACTCGTCGACGAACCGCTCGTCGTCGCCGTACACCGTCTGGAGCATCCCCGGCCACGGCCGCTCGATGACCAGGTTGCCCGCCTTCCCGGACCGTGCCTCGATTGGTTCGCCCGCGTCGTCGTACAGCGCGGGGCGGATGCCGGGACAGGGCAGCCCGGCGGAGCCGGGCTTCATGTCCTGGATGGCCGGCAGGTTGGTGATGAGGTGGCCCCCGGTCTCGGTCTGCCACCAGGTGTCGACGACGACGGCGTCCTCGTCGCCGACGTGCTTGTAGTACCACAGCCACGCCTCGGGCTGGATGGGCTCGCCGACCGTGGTCATGTGCCGGAAGTCGAAGTCGTAGTCGGCGGGGTACTCCTCGCCCCACTTCATGAACATCCGGATGGCCGTCGGCGAGGTGTGGAATACGTCGACGTCGTAGCGCTCGGCTATCTCCCAGATGCGGCCCCTGTGTGGGTGATCGGGGGTGTCCTCGTACATCACCGACGTCGTCCCCAGCGCCAGCGGCCCGTAGACGATGTAGGAGTGGCCGGTGATCCAGCCGATGTCGGCGGCACACCAGTAGGTGTCCGTCGGCTCGATGTCGAGCACGTACTTCGAGGTGCCGGCGGCGTAGGCCAGGTAGCCGCCGGTGCGGTGCTGGCAGCCCTTGGGCTTGCCGGTCGTGCCGGAGGTGTACATCAGGAACAGCGGGTCCTCGGCGTCGCGGGCGACCGGCTCGACGCGCTCGCGGCGGTGCTCGTCGAGCAGGTCGCCGACGAGGGTGTAGTCGTCGCTGACCGCGCCGCTGGGCTCGTCGTGGCGCGACCAGCAGAGCACCGCCGGGTCGCCGTCGACCTCCGCCACGGCCTCGTCGGTCTTCTCGACGTGGTCGAGGAACTCGCCGCGGCGGTAGTAGCCGTCGATGGTCACGACGTAGTCCGAGTCGGCGTCCTCCACGCGGTCGGCCAGCGCCGACGCCGAGAACCCCGCGAACACCACCGAGTGGGGTGCGCCGATGCGCGCACAGGCCAGCATCGTGACGGGCAGCGCGGGCACCATCGGCAGGTGGACGGTGACGACGTCGTCCTCGCCGACGCCGACCGACCGGAGCGCGGCGGCGAACTCGTTGACCTCCCGGTAGAGGTCGCGGTAGGTGACGTTGCGGCGCTCGCCGTCGCTGCCCTCCCACAGCAGCGCGACCTGGTCGCCCCGCTCGTCGAGGTGGCGGTCGACGCAGTTGTGCGACGCGTTGAGCTCGCCTCCCACGAACCACTCGTAGAACGGCGGGTCCGAGTCGTCGAGCACCTCGTCCCAGCGCGCGTCCCAGTCGAGCAGCTCGGCGTACTCCTCGAAGCCGTCCGGGAACTCGTCGAACCGGTCGTACACCGCCGGGTCCGAGACGTTCGCCTGGCCCACGAACTTCGACGGTGGCCGGAAGTACTCCTGTTCGGTCAGCCGGGCCTCCAGGGTGACGTCCGGCGTGTCCTCTGACATGGCGTGTGTCCTCCGGGGGGTCCCTCGGACGGCCCGCCCAAAGAGATATCGCCTGTCGCAACGGCACTGTTCAGTTACAACCAGGAATAATAACGGTGCGAACGCAAGCCCCCGGCTTCTCGGGTCGGGCGGCTCGCTGCGCGCTTCGCTCACTCCGTTCGCTGCAGTGCTTGCGTCGCCGTCCGTCCCCGAGAAGCCGGCCCCTTGCGGAGTCCCGCCCCGTTCGGTTGGCCACGATGGCGACACAGGCCTCGAACCGATCAGTCTTAGATGTCCGACAGGCGTCTTCCTAAACTGAACAGTGCCGTCGCAACTGGACGGGGGATATCGACCCAGTTCGGTGGAGCGTATAGTGAGAGAGACGGGCGTCGCCGCCGACCGCGAGGCCGCCTGAGCGGGACGGTGCGCGACGCCGGACTCTGTGAGATTGCCAACCGAACTGGCGTTCGGCGAATGCTTAAGGCGCCCACCGTCCTGTCGGTCACACATGCGTCTCGCGCGCGGATCGCTCCTCACCCCGAGGCTCGTGAAGTTCATCGCCGCGCTCGTCGTCGGACTGAGCATCGGCACAGCCGTGCCGCCACGTCCCGTCGTCCTGCCGGTCGCCGGGTCCGTCCCCGGACTCGTCGTCGGTGCAACGGGCCTGGTCGTCGGCGCCGCGCTCTACCGTCATGGGCCGACCCTCGTCGGTCAGTCCGGGTGTGACTGTTCCGGGGCGTGTGGCTGCTCGTGAGACGCTCCCCTCACGGGGGAGTTTCTTAAGCGGCCCGACCAAAGCCGCCGTCGATGGCCGACGATCCCCTGTTTCCGCCCGGGGCCGTCGACCCCGGCACCGCCGTCCTCATCGCAGGGCCGCCGATGTCCCGCAAGCGGAAACTGATGCTCCGGCTCCTGGGGCAGGCGGCCGAGCAGCAGGCAGCCATCGTCACCACAAAACTCGACGCCGACAGGATGGCCGCCGAGGTCGGCGCCCACTGGCCACTGGACGAGTGGGCGATCAGCTACGTCGACTGCGTCTCGCGCCAGCGCGGGGGTGGAGGTGACGCCGAGTCGGTCGAGTACCTGACCTCGGCGGCCGACCTCACCGGCATCGGCATCGCGCTCTCGGGGTTCATGCAGGCTGCCTACCACGAGACGACGGTCGACCGGGCGGCGGTCGGCCTCCACTCGCTCTCGACGTTGCTGATGTACGCCGACCTCCGGCGGGTGTACCAGTTCCTCCACGTCGTCACCGGCCGCGTCTCCTCCTCGGCGTTCGTCGGCGCCTTCACCCTCGACACGACCGGTGCCGACGAGAGCCGCTCGCGGCTGGAGGGGCTGTTCGACGGGCTCGTGGAGCTGCGTGAGGGCGAGGACGGGCCGGAGCTCCGGACGCGCGGGGCGGTCGACGGCCCCCGCCAGTGGACGGCCGACTACGCCCGGAGGTAGTCTCCGGCGAGGTCGACCAGCGGCGAGGCCTGCCGGTCGAAGGTGAACACCAGCCCCGACCACTCCCGGTAGGGGAAGTGCGCCACCATGACCTCGTCGTACCACCGGACGGTGGCGTCGAGCCGGCCGAAGTCGTGGAGCTGCTCCTCCCGGGGCGGGTCGCCGAGGCCCTTCACGACCAGGGCCTCGACCCGGGCCTCGAGCTCGTGGTCGGCGTACCGGGCGTCGATCGCCTCGCTGACGAACAGGAGCGTGGCGTCGTCGCCGGAGTACTGGGCGGCCAGCCGGAGCGAGGCGTCATCGGCATCCCGGAGTGCCTCGATCAGGTCCCGGGCCTCGGGATCGACGTCGTCGAGGTCGTCTTCGAACTCCGTGAGTTCCTCGTCGAGGTCCTGGGGCGGGTCCGACGGCGTCTCGACCATGGGCTACCGGCCGGTGGACGCCCCGCCGGATAAACCCAGGGGGGCGACGCTGTCCAGTGTAGGATGACCCGGGTCGGACGTCTCCGACCGGCCGGGTCTGTCGGCTCCCTGGACGGCCGGATCGGGTGGGGCCTTCGAGGGGCCGGCCGCGCGGCGGCCCCCGCCGCCGCCGCGACCAGTCGAAGCCGCGAGCGCCGGCTTCGCGGGCCGCGAGCGGACGGCGAGCGAAGGGGGAGGTCGCGCAGTGCGAGTCCCGCGGGCACCCCCGCGGGCGGGGCGTCCCCGGCGATGCCGTCAGCGACCACTAGCTCGTCTGGACGTCCCCGACGCGAACGCACAAGACATATGTCCGAGGGCTGACCGGTCCGGACCATGGTCCCCGGTCGCGCGGAGGAGGTGTTCGTGGAGTGAGCCTCATCGAGGTCCGGAACCTCACCAAGCGGTTCGGCGACGTCGTGGCCGTCGACGACCTGTCGCTCTCGGTCCGGGAGGGCGAGGTGTTCGGCTTCCTCGGCCCGAACGGCGCCGGCAAGTCGACCACCATCAACGTGATGCTGGACTTCACGAAGCCGACCAGCGGCGGCGTCGAGGTGTTCGGCCACGACGCCAACAGCCGGTCGCTGGCCGTCCGGCGGCGCACCGGCACGCTGCTCGAGGGGTACGGCGTCTACCCGCGGCTGACCGGCCGCGAGCACGTCGAGCACGCCTGCGCGGTGCGGGACGCCGACGACGACGTCGACGAGCTGCTCGAGCTGGTCGGAATCGCCGACGCCGCCGACCGCCGCGCCGGCGGCTACTCGAAGGGGATGGCCCAGCGGATGGCCATCGCGGTGGCGCTGGTGGGCGACCCCGACCTCCTGGTGCTCGACGAGCCCACGACCGGTCTCGACCCCAACGGCGCGCGGATGCTCCAGGAGGTGGTCAGCGAGCGGGCCGCCGACGGGACGACGGTGTTCTTCTCGAGCCACATCCTCGAACAGGTCGATGCCGTCGCAGACCGCGTCGCGATCCTGCTCGACGGCAAGGTGTCGACGGTCGGCGAGCTCTCGGAACTCCGCTCGGAGCTGGGCGCGGGGACGACGCTGCTCGTCGACGTCGCGGGCGTCCCCGACGGGCTGGTGGCCGACCTGGAGGCCATCGACGGCGTCCGCGAGGCCTCCGTCGAGGGCGAGCGGCTGGCCGTGGCCTGCGACGGCGACGGGACCGCCAAGCTCCGGGCCCTGACGACGGTGGACGCCGCCGGCGTCTACCGGGACTTCGAGCTCCGGGAGGCGTCGCTGTCGGACGTGTTCTCCCGGTACACGGAGGGCCGGCGATGACGTGGCGGGACGTCCTCGTCCGGGACCTCCGGTCGGTCTACCGCTCGCGCACCGGGACGACGGTCGCCGCCCTCCTGGCGCTGTTCACCGTGCTCACGGTGGGGCTGTTCGCCCTCGCCGAGGACTACTTCCTCGTCGCGGCGGTGGGGTCGCTCGTCTCCGTCGGCGTACTGGTGGTCCTGACCGTCGTCGGGTCGCCCCGGACGGTCGCCGGCTTCGTCGGTGGCTTCACGCTGGTGACCCTGGCGCTCGTCGCCGTCGTGGGGGGCGGCGGCGAGGCCACCGGCGGCCCGCAGTTTCTCACGGTCGTCCTCGGCAGCGCGCTGTCGCTGCTGGTGCCGCTCGTGGGGCTGCTCGGGAGCTACGCCGCACTCGTCGGGGAGCGCTCGACGGGGAGCGTCCGGTTCCTGCTGGGGCTCCCGAACTCGCGGGACGACGCCTACCTCGGCAAGTACCTGAGCCGGTCGGTCGTCGTCCTGGCGCCGCTCGTGGTCGGCATGGCGCTGACGGGGCTCATCGTCGCGACGACCTACGAGAGCGGGTCGCTCCGGCCGGTGGTGGGCATCGGGCTGCTCTCGATCCCGTACGCGCTGCTGTTCGTCGGCCTCGGACTGACGGCGTCGGCGTACGCCGACACCGAGGGCCGCGCCGTCGCGATGGTCGTGGCGGTGTTCGCCCTGCTGCGGGCCGCGTGGCCGGGCCTCCAGTGGCTCGGTCTTCAGCGCCTCCCGTTCGAGCAGCGCCACCCCGAGCCGGAGTGGTACTTCTGGCTCGGGCGGATCAACCCCATCAACGCCTACGTGAAGCTCACGACCGAGTTCGGCCCCGGGTCGACCCACCCGCTCATCACCACCGAACGCGGGCTGTCGACCGTCGCCACGACGTCGGCGTTCGCCGCCGCCGTCCTGCTCGCCTGGGGCGTGGCCGCGCCGCTCGCTGGCCTGTGGTACTTCCGGCGGCGGGACCTGCTGTGAACCGGCCTACGCC
The DNA here is from genome assembly GCA_964459695.1 of uncultured Halobacteriales archaeon. Lineage (GTDB taxonomy): Archaea > Halobacteriota > Halobacteria > Halobacteriales > Haloarculaceae > CAYWNQ01. Next base: position 13,861 of record CAYWNQ010000033.1, read on the forward strand.
AGGCCGATCTGCTCCTCGTAGGCGCCGTGGTGGCGCTCCAGGACGGCCATGATCTCGCCCATGGTCGCGTAGGCCTTCACCGCCTCGACGATGGGCGGCATCACGTTCTCGTCGGCGGTGACGGCGGCCTCGACCGCGTCCAGCGCGTCGTCGACCGCGGCCTGGTCGCGCTCGGCCTTGACGCGCTCGAGCCGGTCGAGCTGGCGCTCCTGGACGTCCTCGTCGACCTGCAGGATGTCGACGGAGGTGTCCTCCTCGATGGTGTACGCGTTGACCCCCACCACCACCTCCTCGTCGGCCTCGACGCGCTGCTGGTACTCGTAGCTGGCCTCCTGGATCTCCCGGTGGAAGTACCCCTGCTCGATGCCGGCCAGCACGCCGTCCCGGACCGAGCCCTCGCCCAGCTCGCGGATCTCCTCGATGTACGTCACGATCTTCTCCTCCATCTCCTCGGTCATGGCCTCAACGGCGAAGCTCCCCCCGAGCGGGTCGACGATGTCGGCGGCGCCGGACTCCTCGGCGATGATCTGCTGGGTCCGGAGCGCGACCCGGACCGCCTCCTCGCTGGGCAGCGCCAGCGCCTCGTCGTAGGAGTTGGTGTGGAGGCTCTGGGTCCCGCCGAGCACGCCCGCCAGCGCCTGGATGGTCGTCCGGACCACGTTGTTGAGCGGCTGCTGGGCGGTGAGGCTCTGGCCGGCGGTCTGGGTGTGGAACTTCAGCCGCCGGGCCTCCTCGGACTCGGCGTCGTACCACTCGTCCAGCAGCCGGGCCCACACCCGCCGGGCGGCCCGGAACTTCGCGACCTCCTCGAAGATGGAGTTGTGGGAGTTGAAGAAAAAGGAGA
>CAYWNQ010000034.1:0-14238 GCA_964459695.1 uncultured Halobacteriales archaeon
CCCGCATCAAGGAGACGCCGCTGGTGGTCGGGATGGACGAGGCCCACAACTTCCTCACCGACGCCGAGAGCGTCCAGGCCGGGAAGGTCATCGGGAAGTTCGCCGAGGCGGCCAAGCAGGGCCGCAAGGAGCGCCTGGGGCTGTTCCTGGTGACCCAGGACCCCCAGGACGTCGCCGACCCCATCTTCAAGCAGGTGAACACGACGGTCGTGCTCAACCTGGGCGACGAGGACGCCATCGACGCGGTCAACGTCCCCGCCGAGCTCGAGGGGAAGGTGCCCTACATGGAGCAGGGCCAGATGGTGGTCTACTCGCCGGACAACTCCGAACCGGTCGAGCTGGTTGGCCTCGACCGGTGCGTGACCGCCCACGGGCGTGACTGAGGACGGCACGCCGGGGCTGGAAGCGCGAGGGCGCCGCCGGACGAAAGCGGTTTGACCACTCCCGCCCGACCGGTGGCCATGGACGACGAGGAGCGCCGGCGGCTGGCCACCGTCGCCGACTACCAGTTCGGCACAGGCGCCGGCGACGCGCTGCTGGCCGGCGACGTCGAGGCGACCCGCACCACGTCGGGGCGGCCCCGGCAGCTCCACGCCGCCGACGGGGGCGGCCACCTCGCCTCCTACGGGACCGACGGCCGGTTCACGCTGGGGCTGGCCGGCGGCCGGCGGCTGCTGGCGGCGCTCGACCATCCCCGGGTGCGCGTCGTGGTGGGCGACGACAGCGAGCCGTTCGTCCGCGACGGCAAGAACGCGTTCGCGAAGTTCGTGCGGACCGTCGACCCCGCGGTCCGCCCGGGCGACGAGGTGGCCGTCGTCCACGAGCGCGGCGACCTGCTGGCGGTGGGTCGCGCTGAGCTGTCGGCGACCGAGATGGCCGACTTCGACGCCGGGATGGCCGTGCAGGTCCGCGCCGGCGCGGACGGCTGAGTCCGGCGCGGACCTCCTCGTCACTCGCGCAGCTCGTGGACCCGCTCGACGTTCCAGGCGAACCCGCGGCCGTCCTCGTGGGGCGTCTCCAGGACGAACGGCAGGTCCCGCAGCGCATCGTGGTTCACGACGGCGGCCATGCCGGCGTCGCCGATCTCGCCCTCGCCGACGTGGGCGTGCTCGTCCCTGCTGGTCCCGCAGCCGTGCTTGGAGTCGTTGAGGTGGACGACCGCCAGGTGCTCGCGGCCGACGACCTCGTCGAACGCGGCGACGGTCGCGTCGACCGCCGCGGGCGTCGAGAGGTCGTAGCCCGCCGCGAACGCGTGGGCGGTGTCGAGACAGACCGCCAGGTCCAGCGAGCAGCGCTCGAGCACCGCCGCCAGGTGGCCGAAGTCGCCGCCGAGCTTCGTGCCGCTGCCGGCGTCGGACTCGACGAGGACGGTTACGTCGTCGGGAACCGCGAGCTCGTCCAGGGCGCCGGCGGCGTTGGCCAGCCCGGCCTCGACGCCGGCGCCGGTGTGGGCGCCGAGGTGGACGTTGACGTACCGGACCCCCAGCCGGTCGGCGGCGTCGACGTCGGCCTGCAGCGAGGCGACGGACTTCCGGCGGAGGTCCTCGTCGGGCGTGGCGAGGTTGACGAGGTACGACGAGTGGACGACCCACGGGGCGATGCCGGCGTCGGCGGTCAGTTCGCGGAACTCCGCCGCCTCCGCGTCGCCGATGTCGGGGTCGGCCCAGACCTGCGGCGAGCGGGTGAAGATCTGGCCGCAGCTGCCGCCGACGTCGACCTGCTCGTGGACGGCGTTGCCGGCGCCGCTGGCCGGTCCGGCGCTCTTCGCGATGGAGGTGTGGGCGCCCACCCGGAGCATGCCCCAGGAGATGGCCGGCCGTCCCATAGGGGTATCGAACCGCCGGCGCCGGCGGGGTCGCCGGGCCGCCGACACCGGCTAAGCCTCGCCGTCGCGGGTCCAGGCCTCGCTGCGGTAGCGCTCGTCGGCGATCTCGGCGGCGCGGGCGTCCTCGTCGCCGGTCCAGTCGCCGTCGTCGGCGTCGACGTAGCCGGCGAGGCACTCCTCGAGGGTCCGGACGGTGGCCTCGCGCTGGTAGTCGAAGCTGTCCATGGGGCCGACCTCCTCCTGGTCGGGCGACGGCGGGTCGTACGACGAGCCGCCGAGCTCCTTGACGCCGGTGACGCGCTCGGCGAACGCCTCGGGCGTGACGCCGGGGTCGGCGAAGCAGTCCAGGTGGCGCTCGGGCCGGACGGTGAACGTCAGCGACCCGTGCTGGACGACGGCGTCGCGGGTGCGGTACTGGGCGTTGCCCGAGAGCTTCCGGCCGTCGGGGCCGACGACGTCGTGGGCCGGGTCGGTCGCCCGGAGGTAGCAGGCCGGCTCGTACTGCGCCGGGGCGGCCTCGTCGGCGAAGCCGGCGTCGATGCCCAGCTCGGAAAGCGCCGCCAGCAGCGGCTCGCAGAGCTCCGCGTAGCTCTCGGTCAGGTCGCCGGACAGGGCGTCGGCGGGCGCGACGATGGAGTAGGAGACGTCGCCGTGGGTGTCGTGGTAGATGGCGCCGCCGCCGGTCCGGCGCCGGACGACGTCGATGCCGGTCTCCGCGCAGAACTCCCAGTCGACGGTGTCGGGGTCCTGGGCGTACCCCAGCGACAGCGTCGGCGGCAGCCACTGGTAGACCCGGACCGTCGCCGGGCCGCCCTCGGCGACGGTCTCGGCGGCGACCTCGTCGTAGGCCATCGCCTCGGGGCCCTCGAGGAGCTCCTCGCGCACCAGCCGCCAGTCCAGCTCCGACAGCGCCGGGTGGGGCTCGACGTCCGGACCCCCGACGACCTCCGTCATGGCCCGGGTTCGGAGGGCGGCCGCCAAAAGGGGTTCGCGTCGGACGGGGGTGCCGTCATCTACTCCGGGAACCGACGCGCCGTCAGCCGGTTGACGGCGATTTCCGCCAGCGTCCGGAGGCCGGCGGCGTCCTCGCGGTTGTACCGCACCAGCGTCTCCAGCGCGTCGTCGTCGCCGTCCTCCCACGCGTGCCAGAGGTGCACCGCCTCGGCGCCGTCGACTCCCTCGGAGTCGCGGTCGATGCCGACCTCCCGCTCGATGGCCTTCAGGCCGCCCGTGAGCCCCAGCCGGCGACAGGGGTAGATCAGGTCCAGGTGCGGCGTCGTCACGTCCAGGTCGAACGACCGCTCGAGGAACGGCACGTCGAACCGGGCGCCGTTGAACGTCACCAGGAGGTCGGCGGCGTCGAACTCCTCGCGCACGCGCCGGGCGGTGAGGTCACGGTCCCGCACGAGCGTCGTGGTCTCGCCGTCGCGGTGGAACGAGACCGTCGTGACGTCGTGGCGCCGCTCGTCGAGGCCCGTGGTCTCGATGTCGAAGAAGCACGACGACTCCCGGAAGTTCTCGTACAGCCGCCAGCGCTCGCCCGAGGGGAACCGCTCGTCGAAGAACGCCGCGTCGCCGTCGTCCAGCCGCGGGTAGGCCTCGGCGATGAACGACTCGACGCGCTCGCCGCGGGTCCCCCCGAGGACTCCCCGGTCGAACTCGTCCCAGTGGCGGACGCCCCGCTCCCAGAGGTCCCGCTCGGTGGCCTCGCCGACGCCGTGGACCGGGATGAACGAGTTCTCGATGCGCACGTCTCGGCTTCGGGGGCTGGCTCGTACGTAAACCCCCGCCGTCCGGAGTGAACGTGGTCCGCGCGACGGTCGGAGCTCCAGCCAGCCCGGGCCGGGGAGCCGACGTTACGGGCGTATCCTGGGACGACCACGGTTCCGAGCCGGGCCGGGAATTCCGTATCGCGACATGTAGTTTATCGCCGCCGATCGCCGACACGGACGGCTTTTACGCACAGGCCCGCTATCGGGCGATGATGGTCGAGAACGTCGCCAGCGTGATGGCCGAGCTCGAACCCGAGGACTTCTACCTCCTCTCGGGGCTCGAGCAGGGCCAGCGGTTCTCCGAGTGGGTCGCCCGCGGCAAGCTCCCGGAGTTCTCGCGGCTCGACGGCGAGGAGGTCGACTACCGGCTGGACCGCTGCGAGGACCGGGGACTGGTCGAGCGCCAGACCATCCAGTACGAGGGGTTCCGGCTGACCTTCGAGGGCTACGACGCGCTGGCGCTGCGGACCTTCGCCGAGCGCGACACCATCGACGGCGTCGGCGCGCCGCTGGGGGTGGGCAAGGAGAGCGACGTCTACGAGGCCAGCTCCTTCGAGCCGATGGCCCTGAAGTTCCACCGCGAGGGCTACACCAACTTCCGGGAGGTCAACCGCGAGCGCGACTACACCGCCGAGAAGGACCACGTCTCGTGGTTCTACACCGCCCGGAAGGCCGCCGAGCGCGAGCACGAGGCCCTGGAGACGCTGTACCCCGACGTCGCGGTCCCCCGACCCGTCGACCACAACCGCCACGCCATCGTGATGGAGAAGGTCGACGGCGTGGAGCTCTCGCGGGCGAAGCTCGAGGCCGACCAGGTGGTCCCGATCCTCGACCTGGTGCTCCGGGAGGTCTCGGCGTCCTTCGACGACGGGTTCGTCCACGCCGACATGAGCGAGTACAACGTCTTCGTCACGGGCGAGGGCGTGGTCGTGTTCGACTGGCCCCAGTCGGTGCCGACCGACCACGAGAACGCCCGGGAGCTGCTCGCCCGCGACGTCGAGAACGTCGTCCGCTACTTCGAGCGGAAGTATCCGGGCGAGACGCCCGATATCGACGTCGAGCGTGCCGCTGGGGCGGTCGCCGAGGGGAGCTTCGCCTCGGTCCGGGAGTTCGCATAAACCGCATGTCGCTATAGCAAACGTCGCGAAACTCGTCCGACAGTCCCACTCGGTGCGACCGGAACCCGCATGGGGACGATTGCATCGACATCGCCCCCGGGCGGACGGGCGGCATGTTCCGCCTCGCGATCGAAGACAGCACACTCGAGGTCGCCGCCCGTCTCGCCGATCAGACGACCCCACCGTAACGATCTACGCGCAGCGGGACGCCGAACGGTTCGCCGCCGAGCACTGCGCGGCGGCCGGCGCCCTCCGGATCCAGACCGCTGCACCCCATATCCGGCGGCGGTCGACGGCTACCAGGTCAGCGACGCCCAGGCCGACGAGAGCGACCCCGTCAACGCCGACGGCCGTGCCGCGACGTGCGGCGGGTCGCGGCCGAGTACGGCGTGCTGGCGGTCCGCGTCGAACTCGTGGACCTGCCGGACCGGTACACTGCGTGAATCGAAGCCATGGAGCCGGAATCGTCGGGGTGGCGACTCCGGAGCTGGAATCGCCAGCCGGAGTGGGCACCGTAGGGCCGCTGGACGGTCCCGGTGGCCCGGCGATGAACCCCATGTCGCGATAGCGAACGCGGTGGATGGGGTCCGCCCCACGAAGCAGGTGGCCCGCGCGGCGTTTGAAGTGCCCCCGGCGCGAGGTGCGGGACGATGCGATCGATGCACGTCGTCCTCCGGTTCGACGAGGAGCGCCTCGCACCCCTGCACCGGGAGCTCTGCGAGTCCACCGAGCTCGAGCGGGAGGTCGTGCTCGGCGGCCACGCCGTCGACGGCGTCGAGACCCTGAGCTCGTTCGTCCACGGCGAGCCGGCGGTCTACGAGTCGCTGGTGGCCGACCGGGAGGCGGTCCGCGAGTACGACGTCACCCCGGCGGAGGGCGGCTGCTTCGTCTACCTCCGCCGGGAGCTCGACCGCGCCGGCCGGTCGATGCTCGACTCGCTCGCCCGGGACACCGTGGTCGTCGTGCCGCCCGTCGAGGTGCGTTCGGACCGGACGATGCGGCTGACCCTGGTGGGGACCCCCGACGACCTGCGCGAGGTCGTCGAGGCCATCCCCGACGGCATCGCGACCGACGTCAGGCGGCTCGGCGACGGCGTCACCGCCGACCCGAGCGCCCCGACCGAGCGCCAGCGGGCGGCGCTGGCGGCCGCCCGGGACGTCGGCTACTTCGAGGTGCCGCGGCGCAACGGCATCGAGGCCGTGGCCGCCGAGCTCGACTGTGCGGTCTCGACGGCCTCGGAGCTGGTGCGCCGCGGCGAGGCTCGCGCGGTCGGGCGGCTGCTGGAAGCGGACGCCACCACGTGAAGGCCCGATAGCTATCGGCACAACGGTCCTCCCCCCGCCCCGCGTCGCGCCCCGCATGGACCGACGGAACGACGTCGCAGCCGCCTGCGGGACGGTCGCACCACTGGTCGCGCTGGGGACGTTCGCCGTCGGCGCCGCGGTCGCCGACGGCTACGCCTGGCCCGGCGAGCCCTTCTCGGTCATCGGGGCGGCCGGCGGCCCGGTGGCCGCGGGGTTCAACGCCGGGCTGGTCGCCACGGGGTTGCTGGCGCTGCCGTTCGCGACCCGGCTGTGGCGGGCGGCGAGCCCGGCGGTCGGCCTCGCGTACGCGGTCGTGGGCGTCTCGTTCGCCGGGGCCGGCCTCGTCCCGATCGGCGGGCTGGGCGGCGCCCACGAGCTGTTCGGCGCGGGCATCTTCGTCGGCATCTGGCTGCTGCTGTGGGCCGATGGGGTCGTGGCCTGGCGACGGGGCGACCGCCGGCGGGCCGTGGCGTCGCTTGCACTGGGAACGGTGGCGGTTGCGGTCTGGCTGCCCTACGACCTGGGGCTGGCGTGGGCCCAGATCGGCTGGGGCGCGGCGGAGCTGGTGGCGGTGGCCTGCCTGGCCGGCTGGAGCCTGGCGACCGCCCGGCGGCTGCGGCGTGGGGCAGTCGGCTCGTCCGCGGCGGCGGGCGGGCCCGGCGAGTGAGGGCCGCACCAGGCGTCCATCGACCCGGCCTCGGATCGGCGCCCCTGGCCGTTCCCGCCCGAATCCGACACCCTTAACCGCCACAGCGGTGAAGTCCGCCCAACTCGCTGGCCGGCGGACACCAGCGGGCACCTGCTCCGGCAGGTCGGGATGTGACCCGGCGACCGCACCGCGCGCGAGGGTTGAACCAGGCAACGTCCGCAGGTGACAGCCAATGGCACGCAGCTTCTACTCCCACATCCGGGAGGCGTGGAGAGAGCCGGAGGACGGCAAGCTGGCCGAACTCCAGTGGCAGCGACAGCAGGACTGGCGCGAGCAGGGCGCCGTCGAGCGCGTCGAGCGCCCGACGCGCCTCGACAAGGCCCGCTCGCAGGGCTACAAGGCCAAGCAGGGCATCGTCGTCGCCCGCGTGAGCGTCCGGAAGGGCACCGCCCGGAAGGAGCGCTTCACCTCGGGGCGGCGCAGCAAGCGCCAGGGCGTCAACAAGATCACCCGCCGGAAGTCCATCCAGCGCATCGCCGAGGAGCGCGCCGGCCGGAAGTTCACCAACCTCCGGGTGCTCAACTCCTACTGGGTGGGCGAGGACGGCACCCAGAAGTGGCACGAGGTCATCATGGTCGACCCCGAGCACCCAGCCATCGAGAGCGACGACGACCTGAACTGGATCTGCGAGGACGACCAGCGCGGGCGCGTCCACCGGGGCAAGACCGGCGCCGGCAAGAAGGGCCGCGGCCAGGCGACCAAGGGCAAGGGTACCGAGCACACCCGGCCGTCGCTCCGGTCGGACAAACGCCGCGGGAAGTAGCCGCCGTCACCCCGAGGTCCCCGCGGGCCGCGAGCGACCGGGCTACCGCGCGTCGAGGCCGAGTATCTCGCGGGCCTCCGCTGGCGTGGCGACGGGCCGCTCGAGTGTCGCGGCGAGGTCGGCGACCCGCTCGACCAGCTGGGCGGTGCTCTCGGCGGGCTCGCCGGCCCGGTAGTAGAGGTTGTCCTCCAGCCCCACGCGGACGTGGCCGCCCAGCACGATGGCCAGGGCCGCGAACGGGAGCTGGTGGCGTCCGAACCCGAGGACGTTGAACAGCGCGCCGTCGGGGAGGTCCGCGACGGCGGTCAACAGGTTGCGGGGCCGGGGCCTGGTGAGGGTGCCCGAGCCGAAGACGAGCGTCGCGGACACCGGCTCGGCCAGCTCCCGGCGCTCCAGCAGGCCGTGGACCTCGTTCCGGTGGCCGTCGTTGAACACCTCGAGCTCGGGCTTGACGTCCCGGTCGACCATCTCGGCGTGGAGGGCGTCGACGGTGGCGCGGGTGTTCTCGCTTGTGATGCGGTCGTACCGGTTCAGCGGCCCCATGTCCAGCGACGCCATCTCCGGCGGCGGGTCGGTCCGCAGCGGCTCGACGCGCCGCTCGACGGGCACGCCCGTCCCGCCGGTGGAGTGCTGGACGACGACGTCGTCCGTCCGCTCGCGGACGGCGTCGGTGACGGCCTGGAACCGCTCGGTCGAGAACGCCCGCTCGCCGTTCGGCCGGCGGGCGTGGAGGTGCACGACGGCGGCACCGGCCGCCTCGGCGGCGGCCGCGGCGGCGCCGATCTCGTCGGGCGTCTCGGGGACGTGCGGGCTGGTCTCCTTACCGTGGACGCCGCCGGTCAGCGCCGCGGTGACGACGACGGGCTCGCCGTCCAGGTAGGCTCCGTAGCCCGGGGCCGGCCGGCTCACCGGTCGGGCCCCTCCGCCAGCGGGTCGATGCCCTCGGCCGCCCGGAACAGCTCGCAGTGGGCGGCGTGGTCGAGGTCGTGGCGGTCGTTGCACACGTCGGCCCGCAGCGGCTGGACGAACCGGTCGACGGCGGTGCAGTAGGCCCGCTGCTCGTCGAACGTCCGGTCGTCGTCGCCCCGTCGGTACGCCAGGTAGGGGCAGGCCATGCCGGGCCGGAGGACCGGCCGGGCCATAAGCGGTCGGGGCACCCGCTCGCTTTTGGGCCTCCCCCGGCAAACCGGCCCATGGACACCGAGTCGTTCCGGTTCGCCTACGACCACGGCCCCATCCGGTTCGGGCCGGGCTGCGTCGACGCGCTGTCCGCCGAGGTCGCCGGTGCGGGCGCCGACCGGGCGCTGGTCGTGGCCGGCGAGACGACGGGCACCACCGAGTCGGTCGTCGGCCCGGTCCGCGCCGGGCTGGGCGACCGGCTGGCCGGCGTCTACGCGGGCACGACGCCGGAGAAGACCCTCGCGACCGCGTTCGAGGTGGTCGACGCGATGGCCGCCCACGACGCCGACGCGCTGGTGGGGCTGGGCGGCGGCAGCAGCATCGACCTGGCGACGGTGGCGAGCGTGCTCGCCGCGAGCGACCGCTCGCGGGCCGACCTCGCCGAGACGTTCGCCGAGACCGGTACCGTCCCCGTGTCGGAGGGGTCGCTACCCCCGGTCGTCGCCGTGCCGACGACGCTGGCCGGCGCTGACCTCTCGATGGTCGCCGGGCTGTCGCTCGCGCCCGAGCGGGCGCCCGACGGCGAACGGGTCCACGGCGGCGTCGCCGACCCGCGGCTGGTGCCCGCGGCGCTGTTCTCGGACCCGGAGCTGGTTGCGACCACGCCCGGCGACGTCCTCGCGGCGTCGGCGATGAACGGCTTCGACAAGGGCGTCGAGACGCTGTACGCTGCCGCGGCCACGCCGGTGACCGACGCGACGGCGGTCCGTGGGCTGGGGCTGCTGCGCTCCGGGCTGCCCGCCCTCGGGGCCGGGCGTCGCGACGAGGCGACGATGGCGCGGGTCTGCGTCGGGACGCTGCTGGTGCAGTACGGCACCTCCCGGCCCGACGCCTCGACGCTGTCGGTCATCCACGCGTTCGGCCACGGGCTCTCGCGGGGGTACGACCTCCAGCAGGGCACCGCCCACGCCGTCGCGGCGCCGCACGTCCTCCGGTACGTGTTCGAGGCGGTCGACGCGCGGCGCCACCTGCTGGCCGAGGCGCTCGGGGTCGACGGCGACGGCGACGTGGCGGACGCGGTGGTCGAGGCCGTCGCCGACGTCCGGGACGGCCTCGGGTTGCCGTCGCGGCTGTGCGACGTCGACGGGCCGACGCCCGAGGAGTTCGACGCGGTGGCGGCGGTGGTCGTCGAGGACTCCCTGATCGGCAACGGCCCGTCCGACCTGGCACCGTCGGAACCCGACGTCGCGGCCGTCCTCGAGGCGATGTGGTAGCGCCGCCGGCCACCGACGCCCGGGGACGGGACCCGACCCAGCGGCGTGGCGCTCGCCGGGCGGTGGCCGCGCCGCCGGCGCTCGCGGCGGGCCGGGCCGGCCGCGACTCGGCCGTCGAACCCGGCGGGCGTTTTAGGGCCCGTGGCGACGAACGTCGGGCGATGAACGACGAGCCGGCGATAGAGGTCACCGACCTCACCAAGCACTACGGCGACGTGACCGCCCTGGACGGCCTCTCGCTGTCGGTCGGCGCGGGCGAACTGTACGGCCTGCTCGGCCCGAACGGGGCGGGGAAGTCGACGACCATCAACGTCCTGACCGGCCAGCTCCGGCCCGACGCCGGCTCGGCGCGGGTGGCCGGCGTCGACCCCGTCGCCGAGCCCGTCGAGGCCCGCCGGCGCATCGGCGTGCTGCCCGAGAACGGGCGGCCGCCGTCGTTCCTCACCGTCCGGGAGTACTTCGACTTCGTCGCCGCCGCCCGCGACCTCGACGAGGGGACCCTCGACGACCGGCTGGCGATCTGGGCCGACCGGCTGGCGTTCGAGCGCAAGCTCGACACGCTGTGTGCGGACATCTCGCAGGGCGAGCGCCAGAAGGTGCTCATCGCCCAGGCGTTCGTCCACGAGCCGGCCGTCGTCTTCATCGACGAGCCCCTGACCAACCTCGACCCCATCATGCAGGAGCGCGCCAAGCGCCACGTCGCCGACTACGTCGCCGCGGGCAACACGGTGTTCTTGTCGACGCACTTCGTCGGGGTCGCCGAGGAGCTGTGCACCCGGGTCGGCATCGTCGACCGGGGCCGGCTGCTGGCCGAACTCGACCCCGCGGCGCTGTCGGGCGAGTCGCTGCTCGACCGGTTCGTCGACGAGGTCGAGGGCGACCTGGGGCTGGACCCGGCGGCGCCGGAGGCCTGAGCCGTGGCGCTGACCTACCGGTACCTGTTCGGCCAGCTGGTGCGCGAGGAGTGGCGGCTCCACGCCGCGCTGTTCGGCGGCCGGCGGTTCGGCCTGTTCCCGGTGCTGGTCGCCGCCGTCGCCGCCGGCACCACCGGACTGCTGGCGTGGGGCGACACGGACCCGGCGACGGCGGTCGCGGGGCTGCACGCCCTGGTGGCGGTGATGGGGCTGCACGTCGGGACCGTGGGGCTCGTGGGCCGGGACGCCCTCGAGAACCTGCTGGGCGACACGGCGCTGCTGGTGTTCTCCGCGCGGACGCTGCCGGTATCGACGCGCCGGCTGCTGGCGGCATTCCTCCTGAAGGACGTCGCCTACTACGCGGTGCTGTTCGTCCTGCCGCTGGTGGTCGGGCTGGCGCCGCTGGCCGCCGCCGGCTACCCGCTGGCCCGGCTCCCGCTGGTCGCGGTGACCGCGTCCTGGACGTTCGCCGCCGGCGTGGCGTGGTCGCTGGCGCTGGTCGGGCTGGCGGGCCGGTCGCGGCTGCTCGCGCTGGCCGCCGTCGGCGGCGCGGTGGCGGCGGTGGCGCTTTCGCCCGGCGTCGTCGACTACACGCCCTACGGGCTGCTGGCGGCGGTGACGCCGGCGGCCGTCGCCGGCTCGCTGGCGCTGGTCGCCGCGCCCGCGGCGGTCGGCGTCGCGCTGTTCGACGTCGAGCGGCGGTCGCCGGCCCGCACCGACGTCGACCGATTCACCGGCCTGCGGGCCCGGTTGGGCGACCGGGATGGCGTCCTGACCAAGTCGCTGCTGGACCTCCACCGGTCGTCGGGCGGCATCACCAAGGTGGTGTTCTCCCAGGGGCTGGTCTTCGCCGTGGTCGCGGGGCTGCTGGCGTACCTCCCGAACGTGGTCGACGTCCGGCCCTCCCCGGGCCTGGCGCTGGCCGCCGTGCTGGCACTGGGGGCGTTCACCACCTACAACTGGCTCTGCCAGGTCGACGACGAGTCGTTCTACGGCCGGTACCCCATCGCGCTGTCGGCGGTGTTCCGGGCGAAGCTGCTGGGCTACGCGGTGCTGGCGCTGCCGGTCGGGGTGGGCTACCTCGCGGTCGGCGCCGCCGTCTTCGGTCTGGAGTCGCTGGTCGTCGGCCTGCTGGTCTACCCCGGGCTGGCGCTGTACGTGTTCGGCGTGACCGCCTACGTCGCCGGTCTCCGGCCCACGGAGCTGCTGTTCGACACGCCGGTGTTCGCGGCGTTCTCGGCGGCCACGGTCGCCGTGCTGCTGCCGGTCGTCGTCGCGGCCATCGCGTACCCGCTGGCGCCGACCGCGATCGGCGCCGGCGCGGTGGCGTTCTCGGTGGTCGCCGGCGGGGTCGGCCTGTGGCTGGCGAATCGCGCCGGCCCGCGGTGGACGGCCCGGACCCGGGCCGGCGCCGCGTCGTAGCCGCCGCCACGGGTCGCCGTCGTCGGATCGGCGCGGCGATGGAGTCGTGGCGGCGCCGAGCACCACCGATTAGTACAACCCGGTCGTAGGTCCGGCCATGACCAGGCGCGAGGCGCCGACCGACCGGCCGGTGGTGCTCACCGTCGCCGGCTCGGACTCGGGCGGCGGCGCGGGCATCCAGGCCGACCTCAAGACCATCGAGGCCACCGGCGGCTTCGGCACCTCGGCGGTGACCGCCGTCACCGCCCAGAACACCACCGGCGTCGCCTCGAGCCACGTCCTGCCGCTCGCCGAGCTCGAAGCCCAGCTCGACGCGGTGCTCGAGGACTTCGACGTCGCCGCCGCCAAGACCGGGATGCTGGCGACCGCCGAGGTGGTCGAGACCGTGACCGAGTACGCCGCCGACTGGGACGTCCCGCTGGTGGTCGACCCGGTGATGGTGGCGGCGACCGGCGACCGGCTGCTGAGCGAGGCCGGCGAGGCCGCCTACGAGGCCCTCGTGGCCGAGGCCACCGTCGTCACGCCCAACGCCGACGAGGCCGCGGTGCTGACCGGTGTCGACGTCGACGGCGAGGCCGCCCAGCGCCGGGCCGGCGAGCGTCTCGTCGACACCGGCGCCGACGCGGCGCTGGTCAAGGGCGGCCACGTGCCGGGCGAGACGGTCCGGGACGTGCTCGTCGACGCCGAGGGCGTCGAGAGCCACGCCCACCCGCGGGTCGACACCGACGCGACCCACGGCTCGGGGTGTGCGCTGGCGGCGGCCATCGCCACGCGGCTAGGCCACGGCGAGCCGGTCCGCGGGGCCGTGGCCGAGTCGGTCGAGTTCCTGGGCCGGGCGGTCCGGTACCACCACGACGTCGGCCGGGGGCCCGGCGCGGTCCACCACCTCGTCGACCTCCGGGACGACGCCGCCCGGGAGGCCACCGCCGAGACGGTCCGGGCGGTGGTGGCCCGGTTCGTCGCCGCCGACGTCGGGGCGCTGGTCCCCGAGGTGGGGATGAACGTCGTCGGCGCGACGCCGTACGCCGAGTCGGTCGGGGACTGCGCCGCCGTCGAGGGGCGCATCACCCGGACGAGCGAGGGCCCGCGACCGACCCGCGGCGTCCGGTTCGGCGCGTCCAGCCACGTCGCCCGGTTCCTGCTGGCCGCCCGCGAGCACCACCCCGACCTGCGGTTCGCCGTCAACTGCCGGTTCGACGACGCCGTCGAGGCGGCGCTCGACGCGGTCGAGGCGCCGGTCGCCGAGTACGACCGCGCCGCAGAACCCGCCAACGCCGAGGGCACGATGGACTGGGCCGCCGATCAGGTGTTCGGGGCGGACGACCAGGTGCCCGGGGTGGTGCTGGACCGGGGCGCCCACGGCAAGGAGCCCATCGCGAAGTTCGTGGGGCGTGACGCCTCGAGGGTGGCCGATCGCGTCGTCGCGGTGAACGACGCCCTGTAGTGGGTTGGGCGCTTGCGACGTGGATTCTCGTACGCGTTTACGACCGCGCCAGCCGGGAACTTTCTCCGTCCAGCGCAGTCTTGATCCATTACCGCAACCGCCACCGCAGACCGCTACCCGTGCTTGACCCTAGGAGTACCGCCGGAAAGCCCCACCCGCACGGCCGGCCCAGCCCTACCCCGGGTCGCGGCACGGAGGCCGCTCCCGGCCAGTCGGCTGGCCGGTCGGTCACACGGGCCACCGAGTCCCGGGCGCGCCAGCGCCGTGGACGAGGCGGGACGGGCTGGGTCGGATGCCGGTTGGGCAGCCGGCACGGGAGGGACTGAAAGGGGCCGCCCGCGTCGCGGCGTCGCCGCGATGGAACGCAGAGGTCGGGCCTGCGGCCCGACCTCACGCTCGACGAGCGAGGCGACGAAAGCAGGGAGGGAGCGAAGCTCCCTCTTGCAGTCGGCGCGTCGCGCCGACGACAGGGAGGGACGCGAAGCGTCCCTCTGGCCGTGGGGGGGGGGGGGGGGCGCGCCCCCCCCCCCCCCCCCCCGCGGGGGGGGGGGCCCCCCGGGGGGGCCCCCCCCGC
>CAYWNQ010000035.1:0-14220 GCA_964459695.1 uncultured Halobacteriales archaeon
GAGAGGTTCCGGAGCTCGTCGACGGTGATCTCCCCGACGTTGCGGGCGCCCTCGACCACCTGCGGGTCGCCGGTCATCACGCCCTCGACGTCCGTCACGATGACGACCTCGTCGGCGTCCATGTACTTGCCGAGCATGACCGCGCTCGTGTCCGACCCGCCCCGGCCCAGCGTCGTGACGGTGCCGGCGTGGTCCTCGGCGACGAAGCCGGCCACGACGGGCACCGTCGTCCCCATCCGGTCGGCCAGGCGCTTGGCGCGCCGGCGGGTCTCGCCGACGTCGACCTCGCCGTGGGCGTCGGTGACGACCGGCCAGTCATCGGCCCCCGGCTCGAGGAACTCGGCGTCGATGCCCCGGGACGACAGCGCCGCCGCGAGCATCCGGACGGAGGTGCGCTCGCCCATGCTGACGATCTCGGCCCGGTCGGCCTCGTCGGCCTCGAAGGTGATCTCGTCGAGCAGGAAGTCGGTGGTCGACCCCATCGCGCTGGCGACGACGGCCACCTCGTGGCCCGCCTCGACGGCGGCGGCGACGGAGTCGGCGGCCCGGTTGACCCGGTCGCCGCTGCCCAGGCTCGTCCCCCCGAACTTCGCCACTACCCGCATCCGGCCACCCCATCGCGGGACGCGTCGTCGGCGTGCATACCCCGGGATTGCCAGTGACTCCGGTTAACTGTGTCCCTCCTGGCGATACCTCTCGGAGCGGGACTCACTCGGCGTCCGTGGCGCCGGGGCCGGGCTCGCCGCCGTCGCTCTCCCCATCGGCGTCGCCGTCCCCGCTCGCCGCGGCATCTGCCTCGCCGTCCGCCTCGGAGTCGGCCATCTCCTCCTCGGGGTCGAACAGCACCATCCCGGTCTCGCTGGTGTACTCGTAGGGCGACCACTCCGGGATGGCCAGCACGCCCGAGCACTTCCGGACCCGGATCTCCTTAATCAGCGTGTTGGCGACGATCTCCTCGTTGAGCCGGAGGTCGACCAGCCCGTCGACGACGTAGTCCAGGTCGTGGGGGAACGCCTCGGCGTCGCCGCCGATGGTCGCGCCGGCGATGACGGGGACGAACCGGCCCTTGCAGACGTCGGCCCGGAGGTCCTTGACGAAGTTGTACGCCTGCACCGGCTGGACCAGCGTGCCGAGCTCGGTCAGCGAGTCGATGAGTACCAGCCCCTCGTCGACCATGTCGGCGCCCTCGAGCACGTTGTCCAGCTTGTTCTCGACCTCCCCGAGGTCCGTGGGGTCCCGGCAGGTGGTGGTGGCGGCCTCGGCGACGTCATAGAGGTGGGTGTTCCACTCGTCCATGCGGTCGAACATCCGGTCGGGGTCGTCCACCCGGTAGGTGAAGCAGTCGAGGACCGCCAGCTGGCCGCGCTCGAGGTACGGCAGGACGTTCCACTCCAGGGTGAGGAACTGCTGGACCAGGCTGCCGGGAGGCTCCTGGTAGCTCACCACCACCGCGGGCTCGCCGCGCTGGAGGGTCCGCCAGACGAACTCGGCCTGGATCTCGGCCTCCCGCGTGCCGGCCTGGCCCGACATCAGCACGAACGCGTTCCGTGGCATCCCCTGGGGGAGCGCTGCGTCGGCCCCCACCACGCCCGTGCGGAACCGCCGGTGGCCGTGGTACTCGCTGAAGACGTACTCGCTCTCGGTCAGCCGGTCGTGGCACGCCTGCGAACAGAACGCGTACCCGACGCCGTCGATCGTGGCCTCGACCGGCGTCTCGGGGATCGGCAACCGGCAGAAGTCACACCGTCGTGGGCCGTCCTCGGGCGCCGCGCGGTCGCTCATGGCACCGCCTTGTACCCCCAGGGTGGTACCCCTTTCGCCACGGGCGACGGCTGCGTGGCGGGGCCCCACCCCCGCCAAACCGCTATTACCCAGGAGGTTCTGACCGCCAGTCATGGAAGTCCGGGACGCCGTCGAGGCCGACGCCGAGCGGATGGCAGACCTCACCGGCGCGCCCGCCGAGGTGATGCGCAACCTGGTCCACGACCGCACGGTCCGCGTCGCCGTCGAGGACCCCGATGCCGACGACATGCTCGGGTTCGTCAGCTTCGACGCGAAGCGCGAGACGGTCCACGTCACCCAGCTCAAGGGCGAACCCGCCGCCTGCGACCGACTCGTCGAGGAGCCGGTGTCGTTCGCCCGTCGGGAGGGAATGGCCGTCGAGCTCCTGGTCGCCGGAGACGACGACCAGGCACGGATGGTCGCCGATGACGCCGGCTTCGCCGACCTCGGGGAGGGGCCGCGGTTCGGGGGGACCCGGACGGTCCGCTACCGGCGGGAGTTCTGAGACGGGACTGCTCGCGGCCGGCGGTCAGTCCTCGAAGCGGTCGCCGAGCCAGTTCTCGGGGACCTGGATGACGTATCGGCCGTTCTCCTGGAGGGCGATGATGTACTCCTCGCGGTCGTACAGCTCCATCAGGTTGAGCTCGTACTGGCCGGGCTCGACGACCTTGATAGACTCGAACTGGTCGTTGAGCTGCTCGCGGAGCTCGGCCATGTCGGGCTCCTGGCCCGAGGGCTCGGCGACGACCTCCGCGCCGGGGGTCTCGCCCGGGTCGTCCCCGGCGCCGGCCGCCGGCTCGCCGTCGCTCGTGAGGACCCCGCCCGCGAACCCGCCCTCGGCCACGACGTCGTCGCGGTCGGCGGCCTCATCGGCGTCGGCGAAGCTCGGGTCGTCGTCGCGCTCGTCGGCGTCGATGATGTCGCCGTCCTCACCGTTCTCGGGAGTGGACGCCGGGTCGTCGCTGGGCCAGGTCGCGTCGGGATCGGGGTCGCCGGTGTCGGGACCGCCGCGGTCCACTGCCGTCCCGTCGTCGACGAAGCTATGGACGGCGTGGGCCGCCCGCCCCAGCGCACCACCGGCCGCGGGCTCCTCGCGCTCGGGTGGCTCGGCCTCGTCGTCGGTCGGCGGCTCGTCCGGGACCTCCGCACCCTCGGGGTAGAACTGGAACTTCGTCCCGCCACACGCCGGACAGCCCCCCAGCATGTCCTTCGAGCCGTCGTCGAAGGCGTGTCCGCAGGTGGTGCACTGGTGGGGCATCTTAGCGCGTGGCGATGAGCGTCGAGATGAGGTCCTCGTCCTTGTGGAGCGTCTTGATGCGATCGGCGGGCCCGATGACCGTCAGCTCCCGGACCGAGTCCGTGCCGATCAGCCGGCCGAGGAGGCCCTCGTTCCCGGAGCTACCGGTGGGGTAGGTCTCGATCTCGATCCCGGTGAACTCGTCGGGGCTGATCTCGGTCATCGTGACCTCGATCAGCTTCGACTCCTCCTCGGGGTCCAGCCCCCGCTCGAGGATGACGATGTTGCCCTCGTGGACGCCGTCGAGGATGAGCCGGATCTTCTCCATCGTCGTCAGGCCGTCCATCCGGTCGCCGCTCACCAGGTCGACCTGGACCCCTTCGCCCATGTCGTCGCCACCGTCGCCGTCGGGCTGTTGTGCCTCGGACATGGGCGTCACCCGAAGTACTCCGCGATCTTGTCGTAGACCTCGTCCATGTTGTCGCCCTCGAGCGCCGAGAGGCGCACTGTCTCGTGCTGGGGGAAGGCGTTGCGGATCTGCTGGACCGAGGCCTCCTCGAGGTCGATCTTGTTCGCGAAGATGAGCACCGGCAGGTCCTGGCTCTCGATGATGCCGATGAGCATCGTGTTGACCTGGGTGAACGGGTCCTCGGCGGAGTCCAGGACGTAGATGACGCCGTCGACGTCCTCCCGGAGCCAGTGCATGGCCTCGGCCACGCCCTCGGTGGCCTCCCGGGAGCGGCGGACGGCGTCGTCCTCCTCGATGTCGTGCTCGAGGAACTCCGTGTAGTCGACCTTCGTGGCCACGCCGGGCGTGTCCACGATGTCGATGTTGACGGACTTGCCGTTGCGCTTGATCTCGACGTTCTCCTTGCGCCTGGCGCGGCGGGTCTCGTGGGGCACCTGGCTCTCGGGGCCCACGGCGTCGCCGGTCCAGTCGCGGGCGATGCGGTTCGCCAACGTGGTCTTCCCGGCGTTCGGCGGCCCGTAGATCCCGATCCGCTTGGGCTCGCCCGCCGAGAACAACTTGTCCGTCGCGTTGGATATGCTGTCTCTCAGATTCGTTAGCAGTCCCATCCTATCCTCCCACGGCCCCGATTTCGACGGGAAATCGAGGACGCTATACCCTGCGTAGCGCCCCCGATTCACTTAAGGCTACGTCAGACAGCCGTCATATGGCACCGCCGTCACGCGGTTTCCTGGCGGTCGGTGGCTGCGAACCTCCGCCCCGACCAGCCGGAAGCGCCGCCGGCAACAGGAGACGGACGATCCAGGGACGGGCCCTACCCCTTCGTTTCGTGTGGAATCCAACCGCGAGTGAGGGACGCTTCCGATGGGCCGGTCTGGGGATCAGCGTCGAGAGCGTCCGTACCGGCCGACCTCTCCAGGCTCCCACGGAGGAACAGAAATATCCGAACGTTGTCACAAAAAGAACCTTTGCTGTCGTGCGGATACTGTTTTACACATACTATAATAAACCTTTCCGTGCTACAGCACTACCGATCGGATGGCGCTGGCTACCGCCGCTGACGTAGCTGTCGGTCCACCTGAAACGAGGGGGTAGGGGAGGTCTCCAACCGACGTGTGTCACGACGGGTCGGCATGGTGGACGGACGGATCCGGTCGGTCACGCTCCGTCGCCGGCCGCGATCGGGTCGACGGTGGTCGACCGACTGTGATCCGAGGTCCCGTCTCCGACCGCCCCTGTCCCCAGGGAATCTCGCTGTTTCGATCTTTCCGACCGACATCATGCGATTATTTCGGGCCAGGCCGGCGGGTCCGAACGGAGAGGTGGCCGATCCTCTACCGGCTCCACGACGGGCGAGTTCTCCGACTGATCGCGCGACCGCCCGACCCGTCACCGGAGGCCTATCGAGCACTCCGGGGTGGACCACAATGTTTAATACGTCGATGCACCATCGGTTCTATTGCATCAACTGGACGACCGGGTGGCGCGGTTCGTGGACGTTCGGCCCTCAATCCGACGATATCGCGGGTATCAGGGCTGTCTGACGCGGAACTCCAGGTGAAATGGAGGGGTACGAGCACACATGGATGACACGGACGAATCCGACGACACTGTGGATCTGACGGGGGCCGAGGCCGACGACCAGCACGCTGTGGACCGCGACTGGACGGGTCCGGGCGACGCGGACGCCGGCAGGTCGGACGGGGCCGTCGATGCGGCGGCCGACCTGGGGCTCGACCCGAGCCCCGGGGCCGACACCGACCCTGCCGCGTCCGACGTGGACCTGGACGCGATGGTTTTCGAGGAGTCCGGCGAGGACCCCGAGGGCGCCTCGCCGGGCCTGTTCGACGACCTGCTCGAGGGCGAGCCCATCTTCGAGAACAAGGAGGTGCTCCGCCCGGCGTACACCCCACAGAAGCTCCCCCACCGCGAGGAGCAGATCAACAAGATGGCGACCATCCTGGTCTCCGCTCTCCGGGGTGAGACGCCGTCGAACATCCTCATCTACGGCAAGACCGGCACCGGCAAGACGGCCTCTGCGAAGTTCGTCTCCGAGGAGCTGGAGTCGACCTCCCAGAAGTACGAGGTGCCCTGCGAGGTCCAGTACGTCAACTGCGAGGTGACCGACACTCAGTACCGCGTGCTGGCCCGGCTGGCCAACAAGTTCATCCAGCAGAACGAGGCCGTCATCGAGGACGAGCTCGCAGACCTGGCGGAGCTGCGCGAGGCCGCCGAGTCCGACCCGACGGCGCTGGCCGACACGCCGTACGCCAGCGTCGCCGCCGTCGAGGACCGCGTCGAGGGTCTGGAGGCAGACCTCGAGGCGTTCGAGCAGGTCCCGATGACCGGCTGGCCGACCGACCGGGTCTACTCAACGTTCTTCGACGCCGTCGATTACCGCGAGCGCGTGGTCGTCATCATGCTCGACGAGATCGACAAGCTCGTCGAGAAGTCCGGCGACGACACGCTGTACAACCTCTCGCGGATGAACTCCGACCTCGAGAACTCGCGGGTCTCGATCATCGGCATCTCGAACGACCTCAAGTTCACCGACTTCCTCGACCCGCGGGTCAAGTCCTCGCTGGGCGAGGAGGAGATCGTGTTCCCGCCGTACGATGCCACCCAGCTCCGGGACATCCTCCAGGCGCGGGCCAACGTCGCGTTCAAGGAGGGCGCGCTCGAGGAGGAGGTCATCCCGCTGTGCTCGGCGTTCGCCGCCCAGGAGCACGGCGACGCCCGCCGGGCACTGGACCTGCTGCGGACCGCCGGCGAGCTGGCCGAGCGCGACCGGACCGAGCAGGTGACCGAGCCCCACGTCCGCCAGGCCCAGGAGAAGCTCGAGCTCGACCGCGTCGTCGAGGTGGTCCGGACCCTGCCCCAGCAGTCCAAGCTGGTGCTGTTCGCGACCATCCTGCTGGAGAAGCACGGCGTCAACCAGATCAACACCGGCGAGGTGTACAACATCTACAAGCGGCTCTGCGACGAGATCGGCGCCGACGTGCTGACCCAGCGCCGGGTCACGGACCTCATCTCCGAGCTCGACATGCTCGGCATCGTCAACGCCGTCGTCGTGTCGAAGGGTCGCTACGGCCGGACCAAGGAGATCTCGCTGTCGGTCCCCATCGAGGAGACCGAGGCCGTGCTGCTCAGCGACTCCCGGCTGGGCGACATCGAGGACGTCCAGCCGTTCGTCCAGGCGCGGTTCGACGGCACCTGAGCGGCCGGCGGCGGGCCGGCCGCACGAAACCGTCGCTCACCCCGGCGTCGGATTCGCGGTGGCGCCCCCGGCCGGCGACGGCTCGCTGGCGCTCCCGCTGGCCACCAGCTTGACGTAGCCGAGGTACGGGATGCGGAACTCGGCTGTGCCGACGACCCACGAGGGCTTCACGACGTCGCAGGTGCCGTCGCAGGCCCCCAGCGACGTCGCCTGGTCGTACTGCTGGTTGGCGTCGCCCTTCGTGATGAAGCCGGCGTGGGGCGCGGGGCAGTTGGCGAGCTCGGCGCAGCTCCCGGCGTTCATGTGGCGGGGGTCGGCCTTGTCGTACCAGTTCTCGCTGTCGTTGACCCAGAAGCGCGCCCGGTGGATGATCGGCGTGCGACCGCCGTCGCCGTCCGGCCGGTAGACGACGACGTCGCCGGGGGCGTGGAACGTGGAGTAGTTGTTCCGGACACCGGTCCGGTAGGTCACCACCCCCGACTCGGCGAAGCCGGGGGCCAGCCGGCCCTCCTGCATCACGAACACCAGGTCGCCGCGCTCCATGTGCGGGTCCATGCTCCCGCTCTCGACGGCGACCATGGGGGGCCAGACGCCGCTGATGAGAAAGAGCACCAGCCCGACGGCGACCACGCTCCCGACGCTGATCAGGAGCTCGCGGGCGTACATCACCGGTTTGTAGTCGGTCGTCCAGGCCCAGCGCAACCAGTCGACCGGGCTCGACCGGTCGTCGCCGTCCGTCATCGCTCCCTCTAACCGTGGCGACCGTTTGAACGTTCTGACTCTCCGCCCGGCTGCCGCTGGGCTTTTGCCCACCCCGCCCGTCGGACGGGTGTGCCCCTGGAGACGCCGGCCCGCATCGCGAGCGAACTCGCCGACCGGGGCTACAACGCCGACCGTGAGGCCGTGACGCTGCTGGCCGGCGCGAGCGACCCGGACGCCGCGCTCGAGGCCGCCATCGAGGCGGCCCCCGAGGGCGGGCTGGTGCTGTCGGTCGAGGACGTGCGCGCGGTGCTCGACGACGGCCACCACGCCGGCACCGGACACGCCGGAGACCCCTCCGTTTCGACTGGAACCGGCGCCACGGAATCACCGGACGTGACCACAACCGGTCCAGTGGAACCGGAGGGGTCCCCTGCCCCGCCGCCGACTGCCCCGGACAGTGGCGCCCGGTCGGACGTCGACCCCTCGAAGCGTGACCTCTCCGTCGCCGGCGACATGACCGGCCGGTCGACCGGGACCGGGACCTACCGGGACTTCGTCGGGGTGTTCCGCGACCGCTACGAGAAGCTCGCAGCCCAGCTCCGCGGCCGCGTCAACCACCGGCCGACGGACGCCCTCCGGGCGATGCCCGGCGGCGGCGACGCCGGCCTGGTGGGGATGGTGAGCGACCTGCGGACGACCACGTCGGGGCACTTCCTCGTCGAGCTCGAGGACCCGAAGGGGACGTTCCCGTGCCTCGTGCTGAAGGACCGGGGCATCGCGGCGCTGGTCGACGAGCTCCTGCTCGACGAGGTGGTCGCCGTCGACGGCTCGCTGAGCGACGACGGCTCGGTCCTGTTCGTCGACTCGCTGCAGTTCCCGGAGGTCCCCCGGACCCACGAGCCCGACACCGCCGACCGGCACGTCCGGGCGGCGCTGGTCTCGGACGTCCACGTCGGCAGCCAGGAGTTCTTGGCCGACGCGTGGTCGCGGTTCGCGGACTGGCTCCACACCGACGCGGCCGCCGAGGTCGAGTACCTCCTGGTCGCGGGCGACATGGTCGAGGGCGTCGGCGTCTACCCCGGCCAGGACGAGGAGCTCGACGTCGTGGACATCTTCGAGCAGTACGAGCGGTTCAGCGAGCACCTCAAGGAGGTGCCCGGCGACCTCGACGTCGTCATGATCCCCGGCAACCACGACGCCGTCCGGCTGGCCGAACCACAGCCGGGGTTCGACGAGGAGCTCCGGGAGATCATGGCCGCCCACGACGCCCGGATCGCCTCG
Organism: uncultured Halobacteriales archaeon; assembly: GCA_964459695.1. Classification (GTDB taxonomy): domain Archaea; phylum Halobacteriota; class Halobacteria; order Halobacteriales; family Haloarculaceae; genus CAYWNQ01. The sequence continues at coordinate 8,689 of CAYWNQ010000035.1, forward strand.
AACCCCTCGGTCGTCACGCTGGAGGGCGTCTCGGTCCTCATGTACCACGGCGTGTCGCTGGACGAGGTCATCGCCGAGCTCCCCGAGGAGAAGGCCAGCTACGACGAGCCCCACCGCGCGATGTACCAGCTGCTGCGCAAGCGCCACGTCGCGCCCCAGTTCGGGGAGAAGACGCGGCTCGCGCCGGAGGGCGAGGACCACCTCGTGGTCGAGGACGTGCCCGACGTGTTCCACGCCGGCCACGTCCACAAGCTGGGCTGGGGGAAGTACCGCGGCGTCCTCACCGTGAATTCGGGCTGCTGGCAGGCCCAGACGGCGTTCCAGGAGTCGGTGAACATAGACCCGGACGCCGGGTTCGCGCCCATCGTCGACCTCGACACGCTGGAGCTGACGGTCCACAAGTTCGTCTGAGCCGCGGCGCCACCGTTTTCGTCGCCGGGCCGGTAGTAAGCCACCATGGACGCGCCGGCCGTCGGCGACCACGTCCGGGTCGCCACCGACGACCACCCCGAGGGCGTCTACCGCGTTGTCGGCACGGACGGGGACCTCGTCCTGCTGGAGGTCGGCGACGCCGACGGGCGGCGCTGTCACACCGGCCGGCTCGCGTCGGTGGCGTCGTCCGACGCGGTCGAACAGGCCGAGCCGCCGTCCCGCGACGGGTCGCCCGCCGAGGCCTTCGCCGGCGTGGCCGCCACGGGCTACTGGTCGGTCCGTGCGTTCCTCGCCGAACTCGCCGCCCGGCCGGTGGCCGCCGCCGCGGCGCTCGCGCTCGTGGTCGCGGGCTGGCTGGGAGAGCCGGCCCTCCCGCTCCCCGAACCCGTCGCCTCGCTAGCGGTCCTCGCCGGCGCGCTCGGGCTCGCGGCGGTGGGCAGCGGCCGGCTGTGAGCCGGGCGTCGGTCCCCCGCGGGCGGGGTCCGACAGGTTGAGGGCCCGGCCGGTCGCAGTCGGTGTCGGTGCTGGCCGCCACGCGCGACGCCGTGCGGGCGTTCGTGTTCCGGTTCCCGGCGGCGCTCGCGCGCCTGGGCGTCGTCGACCGCCGGAAGGGCGAGGAGGCGTTCGACCTCGCCGTCCCCGCCATGGTGACCGGCGGGCTCCGCGTGCTGCTGCGGGTCGCGGACTTCCTGATGGTGGGGCTGGCGCTCGGCGACGCCGCCATCGCCGCCCTGGAGCTCGGGTTCCAGTACTACTTCATCGCGTTCGGGCTGGCGCTCGCGCTGACCTCCGGGACCATCAGCGTGGTTTCGCGGTTCGCCGGCGCCGGCCAGCGGGCCGAGGCCGACCTCGCCGTCAAGCAGTCGCTGTGGCTCGCCCTGGCCGTCTCGCTGCCGATCACCGCCGTCGCGTGGGTGTACGCGGCGCCGCTAGTCGGCCTGCTGACCGACGACCCGGCGACGGTGCGGATGGGCGCCGACTACCTCCGGGTCGTGATGCTGTCGGCGGCCCCGCGGTTCTGGTCGATGATCGCCGCGCGGGCGCTGGCGGGCGTCGGCGACACCCGGACCCCGATGTACGTGCGGCTGCTGACGCTGCCGACTAACGTCGTCCTCAACGCGGTGCTGATATTCGGGCTGCTCGGGGCGCCCCGGCTCGGCGTCGTCGGCGCGGCCACGGGCACGGCGGCGGCGAACACGCTCGCCGCGGTCGCCTTCCTCGGGCTGCTGGTCTCCGGCCGGTTCGGAGTGGCGCTCCGGCCGGGGGGCCGCCAGTGGGCGCCCGGAATCGCCGCCGAGATCGTCCGGGTCGGCCTGCCGCTGGCGGGCACGCGGCTGGCGCGCACGTTCGGGCGGTTCCCGTTCCTGTTCGTGCTCGGCGTGCTGGGGACGCCGGCGCTGGCGGCCTACGCCATCGGCCGGCGGGTCGTGCTGCTGGCGATGATGCCGGCCTGGGGCTACTCGACGGCGGCCTCGGCGCTGGTCGGCCAGGCCATCGGCGCCGGCGACGACCGCGAGGCCACCGACTACGGCTGGCAGACCACCCGCATCGCGCTGGCGACCCAGCTGCTCGTGGCCGCGGCAATCTTCGTGCTCGCGGCGCCCATCGCGACGGCGTTCGGCACGGCGAACGTCGGGCTCGCGGCGGAGTTCGTCCGCGTGTTCGCCCTCGGCGTGGCCGGCTTCTCCGTCTCGCGGACGATGCGCGGGGCACTCCGGGGCGCCGGCGACACCGCCTGGCCGTTCTACGGAACCGTTGTCGGGACGTACGTCCTGAAGGTGCCCATCGCCCTGCTGGCGCTGCCGACCGGTCACGTCGTCGCGCTCGGGATCGCGCCGGGACTGGGACTGGGGCTCGCCGCCATCTACGCGGCGATCCTGGCCGACCTCTACCTCAAGGCCGGCGTCAACACCGTCCGGTTTGCCGGCGGTCGGTGGAAGGCCGTCGCGCGGTCCTCGGGCGTCGGGCACCGGGGGGACTGAGGGCTACCCGACGACGGCCTCGACCTCGACCACGAGGTCCTCGTGGATCAGCCCCGACACCTCCACGAGGGTCGCCGCGGGCGCCGCGTCCCCGACGTACGACCGGTGGACCGGGGCTATCGCCTCCCAGTCGTCGGCGTCGGTGACGTACAGCCGGGTGCGCACGACGTCCTCGAGAGCAGCCCCGGCCTCGGCCAGGGCGTCGGCGACGTTCTCGAACGCCTGCTCGGCCTGGTCGACGGGGTCGCCCGGCGCGACGACGTGTCCCGCGTCGTCGGTCGCCGTCGTCCCCGAGACGAGCACGCGGTCGCCGACACGCAGCGCCCGCGAGTAGCCGAACCGCGGCTCCCACTCGGTCCCCGTCCGCACGCGTTGGCAGTCCATGCCGAGTGGGGCCCGCCCGACCGGAAAGCCTTACCCCCGCCGCGGCCCGAGCGTCGGCCATGAGCACGGCCACGAAGGTCGTCGTCCTGACGCTCGGGCTGTCGCTGGTCGCCGGCCTCGCCGTCGTCGCCATGCTGGCGCTCTGAGACGTTCGACCGCCGCGAACTCGCCGCCGACCCGGCGTGCGCGACCGTCCCGCCTGCCCCCCGTCTCCTCAGAACTCTGCGGTCACGGTGCCGTCGGCGGCGAGCGTGACGACGCCGTCGAACAGCGCCCGGAAGTCGTCGACGACATCGTCGTCGTGGACCTCCTCGGCGAGGTGGAACAGGCCGACGGCGTCGTGGCGCTCCAGCAGGTCGCAGATCTCCCCCACGGCCTCCATCGCACGGTCCTCGTCGGCGTAGTAGGCCAGTTCGGTGATGGAGTCGAAGCTGATCCGGCACCTGCCGTCGTGGCGCTCGAGGAAGTCCCCGACGACGTCGACGATGCCGGCCAGGTCGTCCGGGGAGCCGACGTAGTGGACGTCCTCGCCCGAGCGCCGGGAGTAGCCCCGCTCGATGGAGAGGGTGTCGAGGATCTCGGGATCGCCCTCCACGCCGTAGTACTCCAGCTTCTGCTGGACCTCGCGGGCGGTCGTCCGGGTCGACACGACGAGGAAGTGGTCGGTGTCGGTCTTGAGGAAGTCGGTGTCGATGCGGTCGGTCTCACCCGTCGAGGGGTGGACGAGGAGGATGGCCGTGCCGCCCGGCACCGTGGCGGGCGCCCCCTCGATGGCGAGCTGGTAGTCCATGTGGGGGTGGCGGAGCGGCCCGGTCTTAAATCACGCCACTCAGAACACCGAGTCCGCCGTCGCGGCGCCCACGACGCTGAACACCGCGCCGACGGCGACCGCCTTCGCGGTCACCCAGGGGTCGCCGTCAGCGAACGTCGCCGGCGCGTTGAACGCCACGGCGAGCACCAGCACGGAGCCGAACGCCACCGCAACCAGCGAGACGAACCGGGTCGGGACGCCGGCAATCTCGGACTCGCGGTCGGGGTCGCGGTCGGAGTCGGCCTTGTAGAGCGCGCCGTAGCCGATGCCGGCCACGATGGCGACCGTTGCGATCGCCTGCCAGGTCGCCATGGACTCGGCCAGCCGCCACACCTCCTCGGTGACGACGAACGGCCCCGCCAGCAGGAAGCCGCCGACGAGCTGCTGGGCGGTGTCGGCCAGCCGGAAGCGCCGTCCGACCATGGCGGGACCAGGGGAGCGTCCGGGAAAAACCCACGCGACTCCGGCGGGCTGAAGTGCGCTCGCGCCCTCGGACCGCCATGGGCGCCCGCGAGGAGTTCGACGCCTGGGCCGCCGAGGGCCGGGACCGCGGTATGGAGGAGCGCCACTGGCACACCGCCAGGCACGCCCTGGCCCGGATGCCGATCGAGGACGGCGACCGCGTGCTGGACCTGGGCGCGGGCAGCGGCTACGCCGCCCGCGCGCTCGCCGAACGCGGCGCCGGACGGGCCTACGGCCTGGACGCCGCCCCCGAGATGGCCCGCAACGCCGCCGGCTACACTGACGACCCCCGGGTCGGGTTCCTCGTGGGGGAGTTCGAGCACCTCCCCTTCGGCGACGACGCCCTCGACCACGCCTTCTCCATGGAGGCGTTCTACTACGCCCGCGACCCTGCGGCGGCTCTCGTGGAGCTCCGGCGGGTGTTGGCCCCCGGCGGCACGGTCTCCATCGCGGTCAACTACTTCGCCGAGAGCGAGCAGACCCACGACTGGCCCGAGCGGGTCGGGGTCGACATGACGCTGTGGTCGCGGTCGGAGTACCGCGCGGCGCTCCGGCGGGCCGGCTTCCACGTGGCCGCCCAGGACGCCATCCCCGACCGGGAGGTACCGATTCCGCCGGCCGAGGCGTTCCCGACCGACGGGTTCGAGACCCGCGAGGCCATGGTCGACCGGTACCGCCGGTGGGGGACGCTGGTGACGGTCGGGGTCGTTCCCTGATCGGCCCGACACGTCGAGCCACCGTCGCCGAGGAGTCCGCCAGCTGCTCCGCGGTTAGGTGCGCTCGCCGGCCTCGATCGCCACGTCGAGGACGTTCTCCGCGGGCGGGATCGGACACGCGAAGCTCTCGTTGTACGCGCAGAACGGGCTGTACGCAAGGTTGAAGTCCAGGGGCGCGGTGTCGCCGTCCGCGAGCTCGCCGTCGACCTCGAGCTCCATGTACCGCCCCGCGCCGTAGGTCGTCTCGCCGCTGGTGGCGTCCCGGAACGGCACGAACAGCGACGACCGCGAGGGGTCGTCGGCAGGGGCGAACGCCGACAGCGTGCGCTCCTCTCCGTCGACGGCGAACCGCAGCCGGCCGACCCGGACGTACTCGGTCGGCTCGCCGGCGGTCATCTCCATCTCGACCGTCTCGGTGTCGTCCCCGCTGCCGGCGGCCTCGAAGGTCGCCTCGACGCGGTAGTCGGGGTCGGGCTCGTAGTACGAGAGGCCGTCGAAGGCCGCACGCTCGTCGGGCGGGATGGGCGACTGGCGGTGCTCGGCGAAGAACGCGTCTTTCTCCCGGCGGTGCTCCCGGAGTTCGTCCGCCCAGCCGTCGACGTCCATGGTGGGGGGTACGGGACGGCGGCGTGTAACGGTTCCGCGTGGGGCGTGGACGAGGAGCGGCGGTACCGGTCTGCTACGGCTGGACTCGCCGCCGGCCGCAGGATCCAGCCACCCAACCCGCTCCTCGTGCTTGACCCGA
>CAYWNQ010000036.1:0-14108 GCA_964459695.1 uncultured Halobacteriales archaeon
TGCAAGAGGGAGCTTCGCTCCCTCCCTGCTTACGTCGCCATCCTTCGTCCGGGTTGCCGGCTCCGCCGGCAACCAGTTCCGTCGCGGCGCAGCCGCGACGCACGCCTCGCCCCTTTCAGTCCCACCCGGGGCGGTTGGTCAGCCGGCATCAGTAACCGGTTGGTTAACCGGCACGGGGTGGGGGCTTTCCGGCGGAATCATAGGGTCAAGCACGAGTAGCTGTCTGCGGTTGCGGTGGCGATTTCAGAGCAACTTGCTAGCGAGCGGGCGGGGGCTTTCCGGCGGGTATCCCAGGGTCAACCACGAGTGGCGGTCTGCGGTCGCGGTGTATGGCGCACGGCAGAATCCTCCGGTCGGCCGGCCGGAGGCGTTCCCCCGGTACAACCGGTGGCCCAAGGGCGGCGGTCCAGCGCCACAGCGCGTACGGCGAACCCGGGCGGCCACGTCAGATACAAGCGCCCCCGCGGTCAAGCCCCGCCAATGACCACGTTCCTGGCCGGCGGCACGGGGACGCCGAAGCTGCTCGCCGGCGCGGGCGACGTGTTCGCCCCCGAGGAGACCACGGTGGTCGGGAACACGGGCGACGACGTGTTCGTGGCGGGCAACATGGTCTGCCCGGACGTCGACACCGTGCTGTACCTGGGCGGCGGCGAGCTCGACCGCGACACCTGGTGGGGCCGGGACGGCGACACGACCGCCACCCACGACGAGCTGGGGGCCCTCGCCGGGGCCGCCGGCATCGAGGCGGGGCCCCGCTACCTCCCGCCGGAGCGCCAGACCGAGGGCCGGCGGCTGGCCAGGTGGCGGCGGTTCTCCGGCGTCGGGGAGTTCATGGAGATCGGCGACCGCGACCGTGCCGTCCACGCCACGCGGACCGGGCTGCTCGACGAGGGCGCGAGCCTGACGGAGGCCACCCGTGTCCTGGCCGACGCGCTCGACGTGCCCTGGCGCGTGCTGCCGATGAGCGACGACCCTGTCGCCACGCTGGTCCACACCGACGAGGGGCTCATGCACTTCCAGGAGTTCTGGGTGGCGCGGCGGGCGGCGCCGGCGGTCGACTCCGTCGAGTTCCGTGGCGCCGACGATGCGACGCCGACCGACGCGGTCCTGGCGGCCCTCGAGGAGCCGGTCGTCGTCGGGCCCTCGAACCCCGTGACGTCGCTCGGGCCGCTGCTGGCGCTCGAGGGGGTCCGCGAGACGCTCGCGCGCACCACCGTGGTGGCGGTGTCGCCGTTCGTCGAGGACGAGGTGTTCTCCGGGCCGGCGGCCAAGCTGATGGCCGCGACGGGCCGCGAGCCCTCGACGGCGGGCGTCGCGGCGACCTACGACGTCGCCGACGCGTTCGTGCTCGACGAGGCCGACGGGACGGCGCTGGACCGGCCGGTGGTCCGCACCGACACCGCGCTGGACGACGAGGCCGACAGCGACCGGGTGGCCCGCGCCTGCCGCGAGGCGCTGGCGGCGGCGGAGGTGGCGGCCTGATGTTCGCGCCCCGCGTCGCCGTCGCCTCGCTGTCGGGCGAGTCCGACGCCGCGTGGGCACGGGCGGCCGCGCCCCACGTCGGCGCCGCCGTCCTGGGCGGCATCGCGCTGGACGAGCCGACCCGCCAGGCGGCCCGCCGGATGGTCGCCGACCGCGACCGCACGGAGTTCCTGCCGCCCGACCCCGTCGAGTTCGTCGACCGCCAGCTCGCGGCGCTCGCGGACGCCGACCTCCTGACGGGCGTCAACGTCCGGGCTTCGTCGCCGGAGCCGGTCCGGGCCGCAGCACGGGTCTGCGCCGACCACGGCGCGGTCCTGGAGGTCAACGCCCACTGCCGGCAGGACGAGATGTGGGCCGCCGGCGCGGGCGAGGCGCTGCTGGCCGCGCCCGGGCGCCTCGCCGCCCAGGTCGCCGCCGCTGCGGAGGCCGGCGCCACGACCGGCGTGAAGGTCCGGACCGAGGTCGTCGCCGACCTGCCGGCGGTGTGTCGCCGGGCCGTCGACGCCGGCGCCGACGTCGTCCACGTCGACGCGATGGACGCAGAGCCGGTGGTCGGCGACGTCGTCGACGCCGTCGACGCGTTCGTCGTCGCCAACAACGGCGTGCGCGACCGCGAGACGGTCAGGGAGTACCTCGCCATGGGCGCCGACGCCGTCTCCGTCGGCCGGCCCAGCGACCGGCCGGCCGTGCTCCGGCGGGTGCGGCGGGCGACCGACGAGTGGTTCGGCGCCCCCGCCCCCGACGACCGGTCGGGCGCGAGACCCCGGCCGGACGGAGGCCCGCCGTGAGCAGGTCGACCGCCGAGAACGCCCAGCTGGCGCTGCTGCTGGAGGTCGCCGCTACGCCCAAACCCGGCAACGTGGACCGCCACCGGGAGTACGAGGACCTCCGGTTCGAGCAGTTCCTGGCGGGCGCCGTGGGGGCCCGCGACGGCCTCGACGCGATGGCGACCGGTAGGGCGCCGGTGGGCGAGGCCTTCGAGACCGCCGTCGGCGGCATGGCCGACCAGCGCGGCGGCAACACCCAGTTCGGCGCCCTGCTGCTGCTCGCCCCGCTGGTGGCCGCCGCCGGCGAGGGCGACCTCTCGCCGGACGGAGCCTCGACGGTCGTCGCCGACACCTCCGTCGCGGACGCCTGCGCGTTCTACAGGGCGTTCGAGCACGTCGACGTCGCGGTCCGGGAGCCGCCGGCGGACCTGGCCGACCTCGACGTCCGCCGGGGCGCCGAAGCGGTCACGGCGGTCTGGGACCGGGACCTGACACTGTCGGACGTGATGGCGCTCTCGACCGACCGCGACGGCGTCGCCCGTGAGTGGACCGGCGGGTTCGAGCGGACCTTCGACGCCGCCACCTCCATCGGCGAGGGCGACGGGCCGGTCACCGACCGCGCCGCGACGGCGTTCCTGGAGCTGCTGGCCGACGAGCCCGACGAGTTCGTGGTCACGCGCAACGGCCGCGAGACCGCCGAATGGGCCACCGAGCGGGCGCGGGCGGCGCTCGCGGGCGACGCCGACCCGGCGGAACTGGCCGAGGCGTTCGTCGAGCGGGACGTCAACCCCGGCACGACCGCCGACGTCGTCGCCGGGGCGCTGTTCGTCGCCCTCGAGCGGGGGGTCGCCGTGTGACCGACGCCGGCGGCTGGCCGGTCGACCTGGCGGGCGTCACCGAGACGGTCGTCACCACGCGCGGCCCCGACGGCCGGTGGAACGTGGCCGCGCTGGGGGTCCACGCCCCCGCCGACGGCGGTCCAGCGACGGCGCGGACCTGGGGCGAGACCAGGACGCGGCGCAACTTCGCCGACCGCGGCGGCGGCTACGTCCAGTTCGTGGACGACCCCGTGGTCTTCGTCGACGCCGCCTGCGCCGTCCGCGAGGAGCCCGACCCCCTGCTCGACGCCGCGGCGGCGTGGGCCCGGGTCGCCGCCGACCGCACGGCGTCCGGCGAGAGCCGCGGGACCGACTGGGTCGACTGGGCGCTCCGGGTCGAGGCGGCCGGCGTCGAGCGCGAGACCATCCCGACAGTCGACCGGGGGTTCGCCGCGGTCGTCGAGGCCACCGTGGCCGCCTCGCGGCTGGACGTCGACGCCTACGACCGGGACCGGCTGGTGGAGCGCCTGGAGCGGCTGGGCGGCGTCGTCGAGCGGACCGGAGGGCCACGGGAGCGCGAGGCGTTCGACAGGCTGCGCGAGCTCGTCGAGTGGTGACCGAGGGATCGTGGTCGACGTGGTTCGCGACCGCCCGGACCGTCCCGGAGCGCTTGACCGCATCCTCGTGGGTGACCGCCACCACCGCCTGGAAAGCCCCGAGGCGCTGGACTCGCGCGCCCCGCTCTGCGCTCCTCACTCGGTCGCTTCGCTCCCTCGTTGTGGTGCTTGAGGGGTCGTGCTTCGTCCGGGTTGCCGGCTCCGCCGGCAACCAGTTCCGTCGCGGCTGCGCCGCGACGCACGCCTCGCCCCTTTCATTCCCGCCCGACTGCAGGCCTACCCGTCCCCGGGTCGCGGCCCGAGCGCCGCTCCCGGCCTGTCGGCTGGTCGGTCAGCCGGCACGGGTGGGACTGAAAGGGGCCGCCCGCTCGACCCGGTGAGACGCCGCACGCACTGCAGCGAACGCAGTGAGCGAAGCGCGCAGCGAGTCGCAACCGGTCGAGCGGGCGGGGGCTTTCCGGCGGTGTCCTGCGGTCACCCACGAGTAGCGGTCTGCGGTCGCGGTCGAGCCCACTCCGTTCGATCGAGCGCCGGCGTTCCCTGCGGGGAAAAAGGGTCGAGCGAGATGGACCGTCGCCACCGTGATGAGAACCGGTTGACGACGATACCCAGGAAGCATCCACCACACCCCAGCCACACCCCCCCGATTCGACGTTTCGAACGCTTTTTACCCGCGCCGACGGACGCTGGGACATGGCCATCAAGCCCGCCTACGTCAAGAAGACGGCGCGGCTCCTCCTGGACCGGTACCCGGAGGCGTTCAGCACCGACTTCGAGCACAACAAGGACGCCGTCACCGAGCTGACCAACATCGAGTCCAAGGGCGTCCGGAACCGCGTCGCCGGCTACGTGACGCGTCGCAAGCAGCAGGCGACGGCCGAGGCCTGAGTCCACCGAACCGCCGGCTCCCGGGCGGCCGCGTTTCCGAGGACTTTTGACTGACCGGTCAGTCAGTATCGACACGATGACCGAGGACGTGATGGAGGCCACCTACCGGGCGCTCTGCCGGCACGGCTACGCGGACCTGACGATGCAGGCCATCGCCGACGAGTGCGACCGGAGCAAGGCCTCGCTGCACTACCACTTCGACACCAAGCGCGAGCTGCTCGACGCCTTCCTCGCCTACCTCCACGACGGGTTCGTCGAGCGCCTCGACGGCGTCGACGAGGCCGACCCCGCGGCGCGGCTCGTGGGCCTCGTGGACGCGGCGCTTTCGGGTCGCGACGACGGCTGCGAGTTCGGCACCGCCGCCCTGGAGCTGCGCGCACAGGCGCCCTACGAGCCAGCGTTCCGCGAGCGGCTGGCCGCCTTCGACGAGTCGCTGGCCGACCGCGTCGCCGCGGCGGTGGTCGACGGCGTCGAGGCCGGTCGCTTCCGCGCCGGCACCGACCCGGCGGAGACCGCCGAGCTGGTGGTGACGCTGGTCAACGGCGCACACACCCGGTCGGTCGCGCTCGACGAGCCGGCCCGCGAGAGCGCGGCGCGGGCCGTCCGCGAGCACGTCGCCGAGCGGCTGCTGGCCGACGGCGAGGCCCTCGCCGTCGGGGATCCGGCGCTCCGGGAGGCGCCCCGGTGAGCCTGCGCGAGTCCCTCCCGTTCAGGGGGCCCGAGGAGCTGGAGCTCACCGAGGGCGGCATCGGCTGGCCGCTGTTCTACCTGTCGCTGCCCATCATCGTGACGAACCTGCTGCACACCGCCTACAACCTGGCCGACACCTTCTGGCTCGGCCAGTACAGCACCGACGCGCTGGCCGCCATCTCCTTCGCGTTCCCGATGGTGTTCCTGCTCATCTCGCTGGGGCTGGGGCTGTCGGTCGCCGGCAGCGTCCTGGTCGCCCAGCACACCGGCGCCGGCGAGCCCCGCCAGGCGGAGTACGCCGCGGCCCAGACGGTCACCTACGCCCTCGTCGGGGCCGCCATCGTCGGCGCCGTCGGCTTCTTCGTCGTCGGCGACGTGCTGGCGCTGCTGGGCGCCGAGCCGGACGTGCTGCCCGGGGCCACCGCCTACATGCAGGTCGTCTCGCTGGGACTGCCGCTGATGTTCGGCTTCTTCGTGTTCGTCTCGCTGATGCGGGGCTACGGCGACACCGTGACCCCGATGGTGGTGATGTTCGGGACTGTGGTCCTTAACGTCGCGCTGGACCCGCTGGTCATCTTCGGCGTCGGGCCGTTCCCCCGGCTGGGGGTCGAGGGCGCCGCCTACGCCACCGTGTTCGCGCGCGGGCTCGCGATGCTGGTCGGGATGGCCATCCTCCTGCGGGGCTCGCGGGGCATCCGGATCCGCCCCGGCGACATGGTCCCCGACCTCGCGTACCTCCGGAAGATGCTCGACATCGGCGTACCGGCCTCGATCGAGGGCACGGGGCGGGCGCTGTCGGTGAACCTCCTGCTGGCGGTGGTCGGGACGTTCCCGACCGCCGTGGTCGCGGGCTTCGGCATCGGCATCCGCGTGTTCTCGGTCGTGTTCCTCCCGGCGGTCGCGGTCGCCCGCGGCGTCGAGACGATGGCCGGCCAGAACATCGGTGCTGGCCTCCAGGACCGCGCCGCCGAGACCGCCGACTTCGCCGCCACGGTGATGTTCCTCGTGCTCGCGGTCGTCGCGGTGGTCGTGTTCCTCGCGCCCGGGCCCATCGTCTGGCTGTTCACCGACGACCCGGCGGTCGTCGACGCCGGCGCGGAGTTCCTCCGGACCGTGGCGCCGACCTTCGGCTTCATCGGCGTGATGCGGGCCTACACCGGCGCCTTCCGCGGTGCCGGCCAGACCATCGTCGCCGCCGCCATCGCCATCCTGATGATGGCGGTCGTCCGGCTGCCGCTGGCGTGGCTGCTCGCCGCCCCGATGGGGCCGTTCGGCGTGTGGCTGGCGTTCCCCGTCTCGAACGTCGTGGGCGCGGTGACGGCGCTGGTGTGGTTCCGCCGGGGCAACTGGCGGGACGCCGACGTCAGAGACGAGCCGAGCCCGACCCCGACCCCGGGCCCGGACGAGGAGCCCTCGGGCGCGGGCGACTGACCGCCAGCACTGCGCCAGTCGGAACCGTTTTGACCGCCGGTGGCCCACCGCCGGACATGGTACGTGTCGCCGTGGCTGGCGCGACCGGGGCGGTCGGCCAGCGGCTGGTCCAGCTGCTCGACCCCCACCCGGCGTTCGAGATCGCGGCGCTGACCGCCTCCGCGGACAGCGCCGGCGAGCCCTACCGGCGGGCCGCGAAGTGGGCGCTCGACGTCCCCGTCCCCGACGCCGTCGCGGAGATGACCGTCACCGAGACCGACCCGGACGCGGTGGCCGACGACGTCGCGCTGGTGTTCTCCTCGCTGCCCTCGGCGGTCGGCGAGCGGGTCGAACCCGCGTTCGTCGAGGCCGGCTACGTCGTCTCCTCGAACTCCTCGAACGCCCGGCTGGCCGACGACGTCCCGCTGGTCATCCCGGAGGTCAACGCCGACCACGTCGACCTCCTGGAGGTCCAGCGCGACGAGCGGGGCTGGGACGGCGCACTGCTCAAGAACCCCAACTGCTCGACCATCACGATGGTGCCCACGCTGGCCGCGCTCGACCGGTTCGGCCTCGAGTCGGTCCGGGTCGCCACCCTCCAGGCGGTCTCCGGCGCGGGCTACGACGGCGTCACCTCCATGGAGATCATCGACAACGTCCTCCCGCACATCGGCGGCGAGGAGCGCAAGATGGAGACCGAGACCCGGAAGCTGCTGGGGACGTTCGACGGGAGCGCGGTCCGGCGCCACGACGTCGACGTCTCGGCGTCGTGCAACCGCGTCCCGACGCTGGACGGCCACCTGGAGAACGTCTGGGCCGGCCTCGCCGAGGACGTCGACCCGGAGCGGGCCGCCGACGCGGTGGCCGACGTGCCGGGCCTGCCGCTGCACTCCTCGCCGGACCCGCTGGTCCACGTGTTCGACGAGCCCGGCCGCCCCCAGCCCCGGCTCGACCGGATGGTCGGCGACGGGATGGCCATCGCTGCCGGCGGCTTCCAGGCGACCACCGACGGGGTCCTCTACGACTGTCTGGCACACAACACCCTGCGGGGGGCCGCCGGCGCGAGCGTGCTCAACGGGGAGCTGCTGCTCGACCGCGGCTACCTGTAGGGTCGCGTACAGAAACCGGCTTCAGCGAGCCCTTTTGGGCGTGGCGTCCCAGGTCGAGACGGATGACCGAGCCCCGCGTCGTGGCAGTCTCGGGCAGCCTCTCGGCGACGAGCGACACCCGCGCCGGCCTCCGGGTCGTCCTTGCTGGTGCCGAGGAGGCGGGCGCGACCACCGACCTGGTCGACCTGCGGCGCCTCGACCTCCCGGCGTTCGACCCCGACGTCGGCGGCCAGGGCGACGCCGCCGCCCTCCGCGAGCGCGTCGCCGCGGCGGACGCGGTGGTCCTGGGCACGCCGAACTACCACGGCTCGTTCTCCGGCGCGCTGAAGAACGCCCTGGACCACCTCGGCCGCGACGAGTTCGAGGGCACCACCGTCGGGCTGCTGGTCGTCGCCGGCGGCTCGTTCCCCACGCCGGCGCTGGAACACCTCCGGACCGTCGTCCGGACGGTCGGCGGCTGGACCTTGCCCCACCAGGTCGCCGTCCCGCGGACCCGCGAGACGGTGGTCGACGGCGAGCTCGTCGACGAGCGCTACCGCGAGCGCGCCGCCGAGCTGGGCCGCGAGGCCGTCCGGTACGCCGGCCTCGCCGACTATCCGGACCTCGACGAGACGACCACCGCCCCGACCGGTGCCGACTGACGTCCCCGTCGGTCCGCTCACGTGCCGCGGAACGACGGCTCGGCGTCCTCGAAGAACGCCTCGATGCCGCGCTCGTAGTCGCCGGTGGCCGTCAGCGCCGTCAGCGTCTCGGCCTCCCGGGAGAGCTGGCCCTCCAGCGTGCGGTCGAAGCTGGTCCGCAACAGCGCCTTCGTGGTGGCGAACGCCCGCGTGGGCCCCGCGGCGAGCTCGGCGGCGACCTCGGCCAGCCGCTCGTCGAACGCGTCGTCGGCCACCGCCTCCGTGGCCAGCCCGATATCGGCGGCCTCCTCGGCGCCGATCGGCTCGTCGCGGAACGCCAGCTCCTGGGCCCGCCGGAGTCCGACGAGTCGGGGCAGGAAGTACGTCGAGCCGCCGTCGGCCGAGAGCCCGATCCGGGGGTAGGCGAACTCGAAGCGAGCCGACCCGGCCACCACCACGACGTCGCCGCAGATGGCCGGCCCCACGCCACCGCCGGCTGCGACCCCGTTGACGCCACAGACGACAGGCTTGTCCGCCCGCGCCAGCGTCGTCACGGTCGCGTGGAGCGAGCCGGCGATCTCCCGGAGCGTCCGGGCGTCGCCGGCGTCGCCCGAGAGCACGGTGAGGTCCGCACCCGTGTTGAACGTCCCCGACGAGCCGGTGAGGACGATGCAGCGGACGGCTCCGTCACCGGCGAGTTCGGTCGCCGCGGCGGCCATCTCGGCGGCCATCCGGGCGTCCATCGCGTTGTTCGCGTCGGGCCGGTCCAGCACCAGCCGGCCGACGTCCTCGACGTGCTCCACGCGGACGTGGTCGTACTGCTCCATGCGTGGCGCCTCGGCCGGCACCGGGAAATCGCTACCGCCGGACCAGCCGCGAGAGCCGGTCGGCCAGGCCCCCTTCGCCGAGCCGGAGGTAGTAGGCGTCGCCGCGGTCCTCGTAGTAGTTGTCGACGCGGCGCTCTATCTCGAAGCCGACGTGCTCGTAGAACGCCAGCGCCTCCTCGTTGGTGGTCCGGGCGTGGCAGGTCACCGTCGAGTGGTCCTCGGCCACCTCGGCGATCAGGCGCTCGCCGAACCCCTCGCCGCGGTAGCCCGGCGCGACCGCCAGGAACAGCACGTAGCCGTCCCGGCGGGTGGCGGCGAAGCCGACGAGGTCGCCGTCCTCCGCCAAGACGTAGACGGTCGCCCGCCGGTAGGCGTCGACGAAGAAGCCGCGGCGCTGGCGGAGGACGCCGTCGGCCTCGCGGATGCGCTCCTTGAGTGTCCAGGCTGCCTCGACGAACTCGTCGTCGCCGGGACCCACGATCCGCGTGTCGACGTTGACACTCACTGGCATCCGGTAGCACTGGGGCGACCATAATTCCATCGCCGTGGTGGCGCTCTCGGGCGTTCCACGCCGCCGAGGCACAACGCTTTCACCCGGCGGGCCGCTTCTCGCATCCATGAGTGACGACGAGCAGCCCCCGGAGGACCGGCTCCCCGAGGACCTCACCGAGGAGGTGCCGTTCCTCGACGACGACACCGACGACGAGGGGCCGGCCGACCTCCGGGAGGTCCTCCGGCGGTCGCTCATCACCGGCGCGGCCATCTTCATCCCGCTGGCGGTGACGTTCCTGGTCATCGGCTTCGTCGTCAACTTCCTGTCGAACTCGCTGCAGCCGGCGGTCGGCGCGGTCGGCGTCATCCCGGGGGTCACGACCGACGACCCCGTGGCGCTGAAGCTCATCATCCTCGGCGTCATCCTCGTCGTCATCCCCGTCGTGGGCTTCCTGGCGGAGTTCAGCACGCGCGGGACGCGGCTGGGCGAGGAGTTCGACGACCTGATGACCTCCATCCCGGGCCTGGGCTCGGTGTACTCCAGCTTCAACGACATGTCCGAGCTGCTGCTGGACTCGGACACCGAGTCGTTCCAGGACGTGAAGCTCGTGGAGTACCCCACCGAGGACTCGTACGTCGTCGCGTTCAAGACCTCGGAGACGCCAGCCGTCGTCGGCGAGGCCACCGGCCACGACGACATGGCGACGCTGTTCATGCCGATGGCGCCCAACCCCGTGATGGGCGGGTTCGTCATCCACGTCTCTCGCGACCGGGTCGTCGACGTGGACATGTCGGTCGAGCAGGGCATCCGCTCCATCGTCACCAGCGGCGTGGCCTTCGGCGAGGACGGGGCCGCCGTCGCGCTGTCCGCCGAGGAGATGCGCGACCTGGGCTACGCAGACCGGATCGAGGGCGCCGTGGACCCGTCGCCCGCCCAGCCCGGCGACGCCGCGGCCGACTCGCTGGACGCCGCGCGCCCCGACGCCTACGACCGCAACGTCGCCCCCGAGTACGCCGACACACCGGACAAGATGGCCGAGCGCGAGCGGCCGCCGGGGCACACCGAGCCGACCGAGGAGACCCCCGAAGAGCTGGCGAGCCGGGCCGCCGACGAGCGCGAGGACACGACCGAATCGCCCGAGGAGCTCACCGGGAGCGCCGACGGGGACGACGGCGACGGCGAGGAGCCACCGACCGACGGCGGGAGCTCCTGATGCCCGGCGCCGGCCGCTTCGAGCTCCGCGAGCACACCGCCGACGTGGGCGTGTCCGCCGCGGGCCCCACGCTGGGTGCGACCTACGCGGCGGTGGCAGACGGCCTCGCGGCGGCGATGTGCGAGACGGTGCCCGAGGGCGGCGACCGCGCGAGGCTGCCGGTCCACAGCGAGAGCCGCGAGGCCCTGCTGTTCGACTACCTCGACGAGCTCATCTACCGGCGCGACGTCGATGCGGTGCTGCCCGTCGACAACGAGGCCGGCGTCGACTTCGCCGACGAATGGGTGCTGTCGGGGTCGTTCCGAGGCGTCCCCCTCGAGCGCGTCGCGGCCCGGGAGGTCAAGGCCGTCACCTACTCCGAGATGCGGGTCGCCGAGGCAAACGGCGGATGGGAGGCGTACGTGGTGTTCGACGTCTAGGCCGCGTGGCTGGGCCTGGTTCCCAGGAGCCCGTGGCGCTGGACTCGGGAGCCGTTCGCGGGTCGCGTCAACGTGGTCTCGCTCGGTCGCTGCGCTCCCTCGCTCCGCCGCGACGCACGCCTCGCCCCTTTCAGTCCCGCCCATGTCGGTGGTCAGCCGGCATCGGGCGGGGGCGTTCCGGCGGTACGATCGGTTCAAGCACGAGGAGCGGTCTGCGGGGCGGTTCCAGCGCCAGCACCTGCTAGCGAGCGGACGGGGGCGTTCCGGCGGTCCGATCGGATCACGCACGAGTGGCGGACCGGTGGGTCGAGCGGTCACCCCGGTCTCCCAGTCAACAAACCGCCCGACCAACCCCCCTCATCGTCCGACCCCGAAGCCCGTCCGTCGGGGCGTAACCTATTGGGCCGTCGCGACCCCAGGCCCACCCATGACCACCTTCGACGCGGAGGGCATCACGCTCGAGAAGCGCCGCGACCACGTCTGGGAGATCCCCCGCGAGGGCGACATGCGGGTGCCGGCACGGGTGCTGGCGTCGGAGTCGCTGCTTGAGGAGATCCAGCAGGACCGGACGCTCCAGCAGCTCAAGAACACCACCCACCTGCCGGGCATCCGGAACTACGCCGTCTGCATGCCCGACGGCCACCAGGGCTACGGCTTCCCGGTCGGTGGCGTCGCCGGGCTGGACACCGAGGACGGCTGCATCTCGCCCGGAGCGGTGGGCTACGACATCAACTGCCTTCCGGGTGACACCGACGTTCGGTTGGCGTTCGGTCGCCGGATGCCCATCGAACAGCTCGAATCGCGGTTCGAGACCGAACGTGCAGTCGTCGCCGCCGACACGGACACCGACTCGCCCATCCGGCTGTTCACGGAGTCCGGACCGGAGGACGTCTACGAGGTGGAGACGGCGACCGGCGACACCGTCCGCGCCACGTCGGACCACCCGTTCCGGACGGCAAACGGCATGGTCGACCTCTCCGAGCTGGAGGCGGGCGATTCGGTCTTCGTCAACCCGTTCCGGGGCATCGAGCACGAGGAGCCCGACGAGTTCGTCCTCCTCGACGAGGACGACTTCGAGGGACGGAACCCCCAGCTGGTCTCGTTCCTGAAGGACAACGGCCTCCTCCCGTTGAAATCCACCGACGACGAGCTGAACCACCTGTTGAAGCTCGTCGGATTCCACACCGGTGACGGGTCGTTCAGCGGCGACCAGACGTGGTTTTACGCGGACCCGGAGGACCTCGAACGGATCCGGGAGGACGTCGCCGCACTTGGGTTCACCCCCTCGCGGATCTACGAACGGGAACGCGACCACGACATCGACGGCACGGAGTTCACTCGCACCGAGTTCAGTGTCAAGGTCGGTGCGAAGGGGTTCAAACAGTTACTGGTGAAGCTCGGGGCCCCGGACGGCAGGAAGGTCGAGAACGACTTCACGACTCCCGAGTACCTCGACGACCTCGCCGACTGGCAGCGTGCGCTCTACCTCGCGGGGTTCTTCGGTGCAGAGATGAACGCCCCGGCAGCCCAGCACGACAAGAACCTCCACTGTCCGACGGTATTCCAGAACCGCAGCGACAAGGTCGCCGACGAGG
Organism: uncultured Halobacteriales archaeon; assembly: GCA_964459695.1. Lineage (GTDB taxonomy): Archaea > Halobacteriota > Halobacteria > Halobacteriales > Haloarculaceae > CAYWNQ01. The sequence continues at coordinate 12,949 of CAYWNQ010000036.1, forward strand.
GCGAGCGGTTCATGCAGGACCTCGCCCGCTATCTCTCGGAACTCGGGATAGCGACGAACGCGGTGGAACGGTTCGAGGCTGACGCGCGTGACGGGGTCACACGGCTCCGCCTCGGGGTCAAGAACGACTCGACGAACCTGATCCGGTTCTACGGTGCAGTCGGGTACAGGTACAACCGTGAGAAGCGTCGGAAGGCCGTCAAGGCGCTCCAGTACCTGAAGCGCAAGGAACGAGCGATCGAGCGCCGCGCCCGGATCGCGGACGAAGCCGCGGCCCTCGCCGACGGTGGTGTCGAGGTCGCCGAGATCACGTCTCGGTTCGATATCAACGACAGGTTCATCGAACGGAGCGTCTGGAGCGGTCGAGCGGGACGGCCTCGCCCGCCGGCTGACTTCCCCGGGTTCGAGGAGTTCTGTGACGGAGCGGACGTACGGGACGACATGACGATCGAGACGGAGATCGTCTCGATAGAGCACGTGGGTCAGCAGCGGGTCTACGACATCGGCGTCGAGCACGACGCCCACAACTTCGTGGCCGAGGGGTTCGTCGTCTCCAACTGCGGCGTCCGGATGATGCGGACGAACCTCACCTACGGGGACATCCAGGGCCACGAGGAGGAGCTCGTCGACGCCCTGTTCGAGGCCATCCCATCCGGCCTCGGCGGCGGCGGCGTCGTCGAGGACGACCGCGACACCGTCGAGTCGATCCTCGACCGGGGCGTCGACTGGGCGCTCGAGGAGGGCTGGGCCGTCGAGGCAGACCTGGCCCACTGCGAGGACGAGGGCCGGCGGCCCGACGCCGACCCCGACGCCATCTCGCGGAAGGCCAAGGACCGGGGCAGCAACCAGATCGGCAGCCTCGGCTCGGGCAACCACTTCCTCGAGGTCCAGCGCGTCACCGACGTGTTCCGCGAGGACGTCGGCAGCGAGTTCGGGCTCGCCGAGGACCAGGTGGTCGTGCTCGTCCACTGCGGGTCCCGGGGGCTGGGCCACCAGACTTGCAACGACTACCTCCGGGAGATCGAGCAGGCCCACTCCGGGCTGCTGGCCCAGCTGCCGGACAAGGAGCTGGCCGCCGCGCCCGCCGGGTCCCAGCTGGCCGAGGAGTACTACGGCGCGATGTGTGCCGCCATCAACTTCGCGTGGGTCAACCGCCAGCTG